>CADEGS010000007.1:36009-54196 GCA_902826945.1 uncultured bacterium
CCGCGCCGCGCCGGCAGGCGTTGCGCGCGGCGGAGGAAGTGGCGGCGCTGCGCGCGCGCGACCCGGGCTTCGACGAGGCGCGCTTCCTCGCGCGCGTCGGGCGCGCCTTCGCGCGCGCGCAGGAGAGCTGGTGCGCGCAGGCGCTCGAGCCCCTGTGGCCGTTCGTCTCCGACGGCGTGCTCGAGCGCTTCACGCTCCAGATCGAGGAGCAGCGCGCCGAGGGCTGGCGGCAGGGGATCGACGGGCTCGCGCTCGAGCCGCCGACGCTCCTGCACGTCGCCTCGGGCCGGCACTTCGACGCGCTGACCGTGCGCCTGGCCTTCCGCGCCGACGTCCACCGCGTGTCGCTCGCGAAGGGCGAGCGCATCGAGGGCTCGCGCATCCCGCGCGAGCGCTTCGTCGAGTGCTGGAGCTTCGTGCGCCGCCTGGGCGCGCGCTCCGCGAACGCCGACGGCCTGCTCGAGGGCGCCTGCCCGCAGTGCGGCGCGCCGCTGGCGCTGAATCGCTCCGCCCGCTGCGCGCACTGCCAGAGCCAGGTCAAGAGCGGCGCCTTCGACTGGGTGCTGGCCGAGATCACGCAGGAGAGCGAGTGGCGCGCGAGCGACGAGGCGGGCGTGCGCGGCCTGGCGGCGCAGCAGGCGCGCGACCCGGGCTTCGACGTGCAGATGCTCGAGGACCATGCCTCGGTCGTGTTCTGGCGCTGGCGCGCGGCGGAGCGCGCCGGGCACGCGGAGCCGCTCCTGCGCGTGGCGACGCCGGAGCTGTGCGAGCGGCTGGACGAGGGCTGGGCCGGCGCGCGCGAGCGCACGGCGCTCGTCGACGCCGCCGTCGGCTCGGTGCGCACGCTGGGCTCGCTCGCCGAGGCGGACGGGGAGCGCGCGCTGGTCGAGGTCGTGTGGGACGGCCGGCGCGCGACGCTCGGCGGGCGCGGCGCGGGCCGCCCCGAGGCGGGCCGCGTGCTGCGGCGCACGGTGCTCGTGCTCGCGCGCCCCGCGGGCGCGCAGACCGACCTGCGCCTGGCCTTCACGACGCTGCACTGCCGCACGTGCGGCGCGGCGGATGCGGGCGGCAGCGCGTCCACGTGCGCCTACTGCGGCGCGCCGCGGCGCGACCCGGCGAGCTGGCTCCTCTGCGAGATCCTCGAGGCGGGCTCGGCGGAGGAGCGCCGGCTGGCCGACGCGCTGCGCGCGCTCCCGGCGGAGCCCGTCGCGGCGGGCGCTCCGCTCGTCGCCGGCGCGGCCGGAGCCGCGGGCGCGGGAGGAGGCGCGATCGCCGGGCGCGCCGCCGCCGCGCTCCCGCCCGATGCCGCGCGCGCGGCGGGCGCGCCCTCGCACGCCGGCCTGCTCGCGTGGGCGGTGGCGCTGGCCGCGGCCGACGGCGGGATCGAGGAGCGCGAGCGGCGCGCCGTGCGCGCGCTCGGCGCGCGGCTCGGCGTTCCCGAGGAGAAGGTCGAGCTCCTGCTCGCGCAGCCCGCGGCCGGCGGTGCCGGCCCCGGCGCGCGCGACGCGCACGAGGCGCACGCCTGGCTCGACGCGCTGGTCGCGCTCGCGCTGGCCGACGGCGGCCTGGCGCGCGGCGAGCGCCGCTTCCTGCGCCTGGCCGCCGGCCGGCTCGGGATCGACCGCGCCGGGCTCGCCGCGCGCGTGCGCCAGGCGCGCCGCGCGCTCTACCGCGACGCGCGCGCCGCGCGGCGCCCTACGTCCGCGTGAAGCGCGCGCGCGCGCCCCAGCTGCGCGCCTCGAGCTCGAAGCCCGCGACGCTCCCGTCCGCGCCGCGCACGAGCGTCAGGCGCGCCAGCGCTCCCGCCAGCGTGTACGCGTCGGTGCCCGCGGGCCGCAGCCGCAGCACGCCGTGGCAGGGGTGCTCGAGCCACAGCTCGCCCGCGCGCCAGGCGACGGCGTAGCTCGCGCCGAGCGCGTCGCTGCGGTAGACGCCGGCGATGCGCGCGGCGGCCGCGGCGTCGAGCGGCGCGGGGCGCCAGCGGCGGCCGGCGACCTCGCTCGCCGGGCGCGGGCCGGCGGCGGGCCGGCGCAGGCGCAGCACGTCGCGGTCGTCCGGGTCGAGCGCGAGCTCGTAGCCGACCGAGGCCAGGACGAAGGTGCCGCCGGGGAGCGGGAAGAGCTCGATCGACGGCTCGGAGGACAAGCCGACGAGCAGGCGCTCGCCCTCGCGCGCGAGCAGCAGCGTGATCCCGTCCTCCATCTCCCACACGCCCTCGAGCGCCGCCAGCCGTGCGGGATCGGCGGCGACGGCGCGCGAGGCGGCGGGGCGCTCCTGCACCTCGTCGATGAAGACCATGCCGCGCGCGGCGAGCGAGGGCTCGGGCCGCGCAGGCGGGCCCAGCCACAGCTCGGCCACGCGGTCGACCAGCGCGCGCACGTTGCCGCCCTCGATCGAGTTCGAGGCGGCGGCCACGACGAGCCCGGCCTCGGGCCAGAAGGCGAGCGCGCTCTGGCCGCCCGGCCACGTGCCCGCGTGCGCCCAGCACGTGCGCTCGCCCGTTCCCGAGCGCCCGAGGCCGAAGGCGTAGTCGAGCTGCGTGCCGTCCGCCAGCCGGCCGCGCGTGCGCATGCGCTCCGCCACGCGGTCGCCGAGGCCCGCGCCGGTGCGGCCCTGCCCGAGGCGCAGCGCCTCGCCCCAGCGCGCGAGGTCCGTCACGCTGCACAGGAAGCCGCCCGCGCCGGCGTGCGCGGTCGGCGTGCGCGCCACGGGCCGTCCGTCCTCGAGCGCGTAGCCGACCGCGCGCGCGGGCACGAGCTCGTCGGGCGCGGCGACCAGGCGCGCGCTCGTCATGCCGAGCGGCGCGAACAGGTGGCGCGCCGCCCACGCGGGGAGCGGCTCATCCGCCGCGCGCTCGACCGCCGCGGCGAGCAGCAGGTAGCCGCCGTTCGTGTACTCGTGGCGTGTGCCCGGCGCGAAGCGCAGGTGCTCGAGGCCGCCGACGAGGCGCACGGCGTCCGCGAAGGAGGGCTGCGAGCGCTCCGGCCAGCCGGCGAGCGCCAGCGTGCCGTCCTCGTCCTCGACGCCCGCCGTGTGATGCACGAGCTGCTCGACGCGCACCGGCGCGTAGGCCTCCGAGAGCTCCGGCAGGAGCTCGCGCACGCGCGCGTCGAGCGCCAGCGTGCCTTCCTCGACCAGCGTCGCCGCCGCGGCCGCCGTGACCGACTTCGCGAGCGAGGCCATGTCGAACACCGTGTCCGCGTCGCAGGGCACGCCGTGCTCGAGGTCCGCCAGCCCGCGCGCCACGGCGTAGACGGGCTCGCCATCGCGCAGCACGACGAGCGCGAGCCCCGTCCCGCCCGGCGGCAGCGCCGCCTCGACGAGCGCGTCGGCGAGCGCGCCCGGGTCGTCGACGGCTCCGAGCATGGCTCCCTCCGGCGCGGCCAGCGTGCTGCCGTCGGAGGTCGTCCAGCCCTGCGCGCGCGCGGCAGGCACGAGGAGCAGGGAGAGGAGCAGCGGCGAGGCGGCGTGGCGGCACGTGGGCATGGTTCGCTCCGGTCGAGGTCAGGGCGCCCGTTCGTGGGTCGCCCGGCCACGCTACGCCCGAGGGGCGGAGACGCGCGTTAACCGGGAGCTAAGGCGCGGGCCGGCCCCGCATCAGTCCCGCGAGCGCCGCAGGTCGAAGCGCTCGACGCGCGCGTCCCCGCCGTGGGGGTCGCTGAGCGTGATCACGAGGCGCTCGTCGGCCTCGCGCTGGTACACCACGCGCGTCGGCCAGTCCTTGGCGGGGTTCTCGAAGACGACCTTGCGCGCGGCGTCGTCGAGCTCGGCCAGCGCGAAGCCCTCGGCGCGCTTGCCGCCGGGGAAGGGCTGGAACCACAGGCCCTCGGGGCGCTCCTCGAAGACCTCGAACTCGTAGTAGGTCTCCTTGCCGCCCTTCACGAGCCGGCTGTAGCTGATCACGCGGCCCTCCTGCGGCGTCGTGTAGTGCGCGTGGAAGCGGCCGCCCCAGGCGTCGCCGCTCCACTCGCCGGCGAGGAAGGCCAGGCGCTCGACGTCGCTCGCGGCGGCGGGCAGGGCGCGCGCCGCGCCGGGGCCGTCGTCGGGCGCGCCGGAGCGGGAGAGGAGCGAGAGGGCGAGGAAGGAGGCGAGGGCGGCGGTGCGCAGCAGCATGGCGTGCGGGCGAGCGGGGCTCGCGGTGTGGGTCCCGTGCGGGTCGTGGCGTCGCGCTCCAGCCTAGGCGCGCTCCGCGCCGGCGGGATTGGAAGAACGCGACGCTTGCGCGTCCTCCAGGCGGGCGGCGAGCGGCGTGCGCTCGGCCAGGTGGCGCTCGGGCGTCGTGCCGGCGAGCAGGCGGAAGTCGCGGATCAGGTGCGACTGGTCGGCGTAGCCGTGCGCGGCGGCGAGCGCCGCCCAGCCGAGCGGCGGCCGGCGGCCCTCGAGCGCGGCGAGCACGCCCTGCAGGCGGCGGATGCGCGCGAAGAGCGCCGGCGAGAGGCCGACCTCGACGCGGAAGAGGCGCTCCAGAGCGCGCGGGCCGACGCCGAGGGCGGGGGCGGGGGCGCCCGGCCCGCGCGGCGCGCCGCGGCGCTCGACCAGGCGCACGGCGGCGCCGGCCAGGGCGCCCAGCGCGGCGCGGCGCTCGCGCGCCTCGAGCGCCCGGCCGAGCACGCGCTCGACGGCGGCCACGCGCTCCTCGGGGGCGGCCGTCTCGCTCGCGCGCGCGAGCGCGTCGCAGAGGCGCGCGTCGAGCGCGCCGACGCACTCGTCGCGGTCGGCGAGCTCGTGCATCGGCACGCCGCACAGGGCGAAGAGCCCGGCGGGCTCGAAGCGGATCCCGAGCACGTCGATCGCGCCGGTCGGGGCGACGCGGATCGGCCGGCGGATCTGGCCCACGCACAGGACCTGCGCCTGGCGGCGCGGCGGCTCGTCTTCGCGCACGCGCACGAAGGGCTCGGCGCGGTTCAGGACGATCTCGGCGCAGCCGTCGGGGACGATGCGCTCGAGCGCGCCCGCGCCCCGCGCCGCGGGATCGGCGAGATGCCAGAAGCAGCGCACGTGGCGGCGCAGCGCGGGCGCGGGGAGGATCTCGCGGTAGAGCACGAGCGCTCTCATCGTAGTGCGCGCCCGGCGGGGCGGGAGGGAGCGGCGGCGCCCGCGCGGAAAGGGATGCCGGGAGGTGCGGCGCCGCCGCTCCGGCGGCATCCTGCGGGCATGCGCCAGCGCCCCTTCGGAACGACGGGCGTGTCCTTGCCGGTGATCGGGCAGGGCACCTGGAACCTCGAGCGCGACGATCCCGACGAGGCGCTGCGCGCGCTCCGGCGCGGGCTCGAGCTCGGGATGACGCACGTCGACACGGCCGAGCTCTACGGCGACGGGCGCGTCGAGGAGCTCGTCGGCCGCGCGCTCGCCGGCTGGCGCGGCGAGGTGTTCGTCACGAGCAAGGTGCTGCCGACGAACGCCACGCGCGCGGGCACGATCGCGGCCTGCGAGCGCTCGCTCGCGCGCCTCGGCCGCGAGCGGCTCGACCTCTACCTCCTGCACTGGCCCGGCCCGCACCCGCTCGAGGAGACGCTGGCCGCCTTCGCGGAGCTGCGCGCGGCGGGCAAGGCGCGCTTCACCGGCGTCAGCAACTTCGACGCGGCCGGCCTCGAGCGCGCGGTGCGCCTGGCCGGCGCGGGGAACGTGGTCTGCGACCAGGTCCTCTACCACCTGGGCGAGCGCGCGGCGGAGCACCGCGTGCTCGGCCGCTGCCGCGCGCACGGGGCGGCGCTCGTCGGCTACAGCCCGTTCGGCTCGAGCGCGGCCTTCCCGCCCGGCGGGTCGGCGGCGCGCGCGGCGCTCGAGGCGGTCGCCGTGCGCCGCGGCGCGACGGCGCGCCAGGTCGCGCTGGCCTTCCTGACGCGCGATCCGCTCGCCTTCGCGATTCCCAAGGCCGGCCGCGCGGCGCACGTCGAGGAGAACGCCGCGGCGGCGGAGCTCGCGCTCGACGCCGAGGACCTGCGCGCGCTGGAGCGCGCCTTCCCGCTCGGCCCCGAGCCGCGCGAGCTGCCCACCATCTAGAAGGAGGGCTCCCCGCGGCCCGCGGGAGGAAGCGCTTTCGCGGGGCGGTCGAAGGAGCTTCCCGCGCCCGCCCCGCGGCCGGGGGCCGAGCCGCCGGGACGGCCCCGCCGCCAGGCCCGCGCGCTTGGCAGCGCTCTTGCGTCCGGGGGGAGCGTGAACGCCGGACTGCAACGCGCCGCGCTGGCCATGAGCTCGAACCAGCGCGCCCTGGACACGATCGCGGCCAACCTCGCCAACCTGGGCACCACGGGCTACAAGCGCGTGCGCACCGCGGCGCACGAGTTCGAGGTGCCGCGCGAGCACGGGCCGGTGCGCGGGCTCGCGAGCGAGAGCCGCGTGGACTTCGGCCAGGGCGAGCTGAAGCGCACCGGGCGCGCGCTCGACGTGGCGCTCCACGGCCCCGGCTTCTTCGCCGTGGACAGCCGGCGCGGCGAGGTCTACACGCGCGAGGGCAGCTTCCACGCCACCGCCGAGGGCGTGCTGGTGGACGAGCAGGGGAGCCCGATCGCCTTCGAGACGCGCGGCGCCCCGATCGACCCGACCGGCCTGCCGGTCGAGATCGACGGCGAGGGCACGCTGCGCCAGGGCACGACCGAGATCGGCCGCCTGCGCATCGTGAACTTCGCCGACCCCGGGCGCCTGCGCCTCGACGGGCAGGGCTACTGGAGCGCGCCGGCCGGGCTGCGCCGCGTCGCCCACGAGGCGACCGTGCACCAGGGCGCGCTGGAGGAATCGAACGCGCTGGGCGTGGAGGAGCTCGTCGCGATGGTCGACGTGCAGCGCTCCTTCGAGTCCGTCGCGCGCGTGATGTCGTCGATCGCGGACAGCTACCAGACCCTGACCCGACCCTTCTGAGGACCGTAGGAGAGCGAGAACGAGCCGATGATCCGAGCGATGCGCACCGCCGCCTCCGGGATGATGGCGCAGCAGATGCAGGTGGACACGATCGCGAACAACATCGCGAACGTGAACACCTCGTCGTTCAAGAAGAACCGCGTCAACTTCCGCTCGCTGCTCTACACGACGCTGCGCGAGCCCGGCGCGGCGACCGGCGCCAGCCAGATGAACCCCACCGGGCTCCAGATCGGCAGCGGCACCGAGGTCTCGAGCTCGATCAAGCTCTTCCTGCAAGGGGAGCTCGAGCAGACCGGCAACCCGTTCGACCTGTCCGTGCAGGGCGAGGGCTTCTTCCGCATCAACATGGGGAACGGCGAGTTCCGCTACACGCGCGACGGCAGCTTCCGCAAGGACGGCATCGGCGGGCTGGTGACGGTGGACGGCTTCCGGCTCGAGCCCGCGATCACCGTGCCGACCGACGCGACCGAGATCGTCGTCGGCCAGGACGGCACGGTGCAGGCGCGCGTCGGCGGCCAGGACGCGCTGCAGACCCTGGGCCAGGTGCGCCTGACGCGCTTCGCCAACCCCGCCGGCCTGCGCGCCGAGGGCTCCAACTTCTTCCGCGAGACGGCCAGCTCCGGCCCGCCCGAGGAGCAGACGCCCGGCCAGAACGGCACGGGCTTCCTGCGCCAGGGCTTCCTCGAGCGCTCGAACGTCTCGGTCGTGGACGAGCTGATCGAGCTGATCCAGGCGCAGCGCAACTACGAGGTCAACAGCCGCACGATCCAGGTCTCCGACGAGATGCTCCAGCAGGTCTCCAACCTGATCTAGGCCCGCCATGCTGCTCTCACTCCTCCTTTCCTCCGTCACGGTGACGCTGCCCATGGAGGCCACGGTGCGCGGCACCGAGGTCGAGCTGGGCGAGGTCGCCACGATCGAGGGCGCCGAGCCCGACGTGCTCGCGCGCCTTGCCTCCGTCGAGCTCGGCTACGCGCCGGCGCCCGGCTACAGCCGGCTGCTGGCGCGCGAGCGCGTGGCGGAGCTCGTGCGGCGGCGCGTGCCCGAGGCGGACGTGCGCTTCGCGGGCGAGCGCGCCTGCCGCCTGCACCCCGCCGTGCGCCGCATCGGCGAGGACGAGCTCCTGGCCGCCGCGCGCGCCGAGCTCCTGGCGCGCTTCGGCGCCGGCGACGCGAGCTTCGAGCCGCGCGACCGTCTGGCCGCCGTCGAGGTCCCCGAAGGCAGCGGCGCGCCGCGCCTGCGCGCGCGCGTCACCCAGGGCGAGCTCACGGCCGGCACGGTCAACGTGCCGGTCGAGATCCTCGTGGACGACGTCGCCTACCGCACCGTGTGGACGGTGTGGCGCGCGGAGGTGTGGCGCACGCTGCCGGTCCTGACGAGCGAGGTGCGCGCGGGCGACACGCTCGGGCCGGCGCAGTTCGAGCGCCGCCGCATGCCCTGGACGGCCGGCTCGGTGCAGCCGCTGCCGGCCTCGAGCCTGACGGGCAGCGTGGCCGTGCGCGACCTGGCCGCCGGCTCGGTCGTGGCCGAGGGCGACGTGCGCCGGCCGACGGTCGTGACCGCGGGCGGCGCGCTCTTCGTGCGCGTGCGCAAGGGGCCGATCGAGGCGCGCACGGCGGGCCTGGCGCTCGACTCGGGCGCCGTCGGCGACCGGGTGCGCGTGCGCACGCAGAGCGGGCAGGAGCTGTTCGCGACGGTGCTCTCGGCCGAGGCCGTCGTCGTGGAGCTCGGCCGGTGAGGGCCTCCTCCCGCACCGCCGGCGCGGCGCTCGCGCTGCTCGCGCTGGGCGCCTCCGCGCTCGCCCAGGGGCGCCCGGGCTCGATCTACGACCCCGCGCGCGGTCCGCAGAGCATCATCGCGGACAAGACCGCGCGGCGCGCGGGCGACCTCCTGACCGTGCTGATCGCCGAGTCGCAGGACGTCGCCAACCAGGAGCAGTCGAACCTGAGCAAGGAGACGTCGCTCGACTACGCGCTGAACTCCTTCAACCTCAAGCCGAACGCCTTCAGCGTCCTGCCCGACGTCACCGCGGAGTCGAGCGACGAGTTCACGGGCACGGCCAACTACCAGAAAAGCGGCTCGCTGAAGGCGCGCATCACCGCGATCGTGATGGACGTGCTGCCCAACGGGAACATGGTCATCAGCGGCCGGCGCGAGATCCGCGTGGACCGCGAGATCAAGACGATCGAGTTCAGCGGCATCGTGCGCCGCTACGACGTGCGGCCCGACAACACGATCCAGTCCGAGCTGGTCGCCGAGGCGCGCGTCTCCTACGTCGGCCAGGGGCCGCTGACCAACTCCACCAACCGCCGCGGCGTCGGCGGCTGGATCCACGACGCGATCTCCTGGCTGTGGCCCTTCTGACCTCCATGGCGCTCCCGCTCCTCCTGGCCCTCCTGCAGCAGGTCGCTCCCGCGCCGCGCGGCGGCCTCGGCCTCGACCTGGTCCCCCTCGGCGGCGTCGAGGCGCCGGCCCAGCCCGACGGCGCGTCGAGCGCGTCGGTCGTGCGCACGCCGCGCCACGAGCCGACGCCCGGCCGCGGCGCGTCGGGCGCGGTCGTCGTGCGCGTCTCGGACCTGGTCGCCGTGCGCGGCCAGGAGGAGAACGTCGTGCAGGGCGTCGGCCTGGTGGTCGGCCTGCAGAGCACCGGCGACACCGTCAACGGCGCGCGCCAGGCGATGCTGAACCTGCTGCAGACGCAGAGCATCACGCTCGGCCTGCAGGACATCAGCTCGGCCAACGTGGCCGTGGTGCTGGTGCAGGCGACGCTGCCGCCGGGCATCAAGCCCGGGCGGACGCTCGACGTGCGCGTCTCGTCGCTCTACGACTGCAAGAGCCTGGTGGGCGGGACGCTCCTGCACGCCGAGCTCTTCGACATGACCGGCGGCACGGTGTACGCCACCGCGTCCGGCCCGGTCACGACCGGGGCCTTCTCCGTCGAGGGCCAGGGCGCCTCCGCCGTGCGCAACCACCTCACCGTGGGCACGATCCCGCTGGGGGGCAAGGTCGAGCGCGAGGTGCCGACGCAGCTCGTGAGCGAGCACGGCTACATCTACCTCGACCTGCGCGCGCTCAAGGGCTCGTTCGGCAACGCCGCGCGCATCGCCGACGCGATCAACGTCGTCTACCCGCGCGCCGCCGTGGCGCGCGACGCGATGACCGTGGCCGTGCGCGTGCCCGAGGACCTGCCCGAGGAGGCGACGGTCTCGTACCTGAGCTCGGTCCTCGGCCGCGAGATCGAGCCCGAGCCCTTCGCGCGCGTCGTGCTGAACGAGCGCACCGGCGTGATCGTGATGGGCGAGGGCGTGCGCATCACGCGCGGCGCGATCACCAAGGGCAACCTGACCGTCACGATCGCCGAGTCGCCCGAGGCCAGCCAGCCCGGCCCGCTCTCGGGCGGCGAGACGCAGGTCCTGCCGCGCACCGGGCTCCTGCTCGAGGAGGAGGACCGCGCGCTGACGATCGTGAACGGCGCGGTCACGCTGCAGGAGGTGGTCGAGGTGCTGAACGTGCTCGGCGTCACGCCGCGCGACATGATCCAGATCCTGCAGTCGATGGCGCAGTCCGGCATGCTGCACGCCGAGATCGTGGTGATGTGATGGAGCTCGCCGCGAGCCAGCAGGCGGCCACGGCCGCGCTCTCCGGCCTCGACGCGGGCTCCGCGCTGCGCGCGGCGCGCTCGGGCCGCGACGAGGAGGCCGGGAAGGCCTTCGAGGAGCTCCTCGCGCGCATGCTCGTGCGCGAGCTGCGCCGCGCGCTGCCCGAGGGTCCCTTCGGCGGCGGCGCGGGCGCGGACGTCTACGAGGGCTGGTTCGACGAGACCCTGGGCGCGGCGCTGGTCGCGAACGACGCGCTCGGGTTGTCCGGGATGATCAAGACCTCGCTCGCGCGCGACGCGGCCGCGCGCGGGCCCGACGGAGAGAGCGCATGAGCACGAGGACGGCGGGGCTCCTGATCCAGCTCGAGGCCTGGGCGCGCGAGGAGCTCGGCGCGCAGCGCGAGCTGGCGCGCGCGCTGGAGGAGCTCGAGCACGCCGCCTGCGGGCGCGACGCGCGCGCGCTCTCCGCGGCCGGCCAGCGCCTGGAGCAGCGCGTGCGGGCCGTGCCCGCGCGCGAGCGGCGCCGCGCGCAGCTCCTGGCGCGCCTGGGCGCCGAGCTCGGCGTCGCGCCGGGCACGCTGACCCTGCGCAGCCTGGTCGAGCGCGCGCGCGGGCTCGGGCTCGCCGCGGACGGCCTGCAGGCGCTGCGCGACGAGCTGCGCGAGGAGGTCGCGCGCGTGCTGCGCGCCGGCCGGCGCGTCGCCGCGGTGGCGCGGGGCCACCGGGCGCTCCTGGACGACGTGCTGCGCGCGCTGGCGCCGGGCGAGGACGCCCGCGGCCGGCCCGTGCTGCTGGACGCGCGAGGCTGACATGAGCGACATCGGACTCCAGACCGGCCTGCGCGCGCTGCTGGCGGCGCGCTACAGGCTCGACACGATCGGCCACAACCTGGCCAACGCGACCACGCCCGGCTACTCGCGCCAGGGCGTCTCGGTCAGCGCCGCGTCGCCCTTCCTGACGCGCGGCCTCCTGATCGGCGGCGGCGTGCAGGCGGACGGCGTGCAGCGCACGGTGGACGAGCTGCTCGGCAAGCGCATCCTGGGCCAGATCGGGATCGGCGGCGGGCTCGAGGCGCGGCTCGGCCTCGCGAGCGAGATCGAGTCGCTCTTCGGCGAGCCGGGCGAGAGCGGCCTCGGCGGCCGGCTCGACGCCTTCCACGCCGCGCTGTCCTCGCTCTCCGCCTCGCCCTCGGACTCGATCCTGCGCGGCGCGGCCGTGCAGGCGTCGGACGCGCTGGCCGAGCGCTTCCGCGACCTGGCCGGCAACCTGCGCCGCGTCGGCGTGGACGTGCGCGCCGAGGCCGCCGCCCGCGTGGACGAGGTGAACGGCATCGCCGCGCGCATCGCCGAGCTCAACGTGCGCATCGCGGAGAGCGAGACGAGCGGCGTCACCGCCAACGACCTGCGCGACGAGCGCGACCGGCAGCTTTCCGAGCTGGCCGGCCTGGTGGACGTGCAGACGGTCGAGGAGCGCGGCGGCGCGCTGCGCGTGCTCGTGTCGGGCAACACGCTCGTCGGCCGCTCGCACGCGAACGAGCTCGCGCTCGCGGACACGCCCGCCGGCGGCCTGGCGCTGCGCATCGAGGGCGCGGACGGCACCGTGCCGGCGCGCGGCGGCTCGCTCGGGGGCCTGCTGAGCCTGGAGGACGAGCTCGTCCCGCAGCTCTCGGGCGACCTCGACCGGCTGGCGCGCCACCTGATCCTCGAGGCGAACCGCGTGCACTCGACCGCGATCCCCTCCGGCGGCCCGCACGCCTCGCTCACGGGCTCGAACGCGCTCGCCGACCAGGACGGGGACGGCGCGGTCACCGACGAGCTGCTCGCGCGCGCGGGCCTGCCCTTCGACGTCGCGAGCGGGACGCTCGAGGTCAACGTCACCGACCAGGCCGACGGCAGCGTGCGCAAGACGCGCATCGCGATCTCCGCCACGCGCACGCGCGTCGGCGACTTCCTGGGCAGCCTGAACGCGATCGACGGCCTGAGCGCCACGCTCGACGGCCAGAACCGCCTGCGCATCACGGCCGAGCCGGGGCACGCCTTCGACTTCAGCCGGCGCGTCGATCCCGACCCCGACGAGCACGGGCTCTTCGGCGGCGCGGCCGCCTCGCTCGGCAGCGGGGCGCAGGAGCCCTTCGCGCTGGCGGACGGCGACACGCTCGACCTCGGCGTGGACGCGGGCGCCGGCCTGCAGTCCCTGTCGATCGCCTTCGACGCCGCGGACTTCCGCTCCGTCTCGCAGGCCAGCGCCGAGGAGATCGCCGCGGTCGTGAACGCCGACGCCGGCGCGCAGGCCGCGGGGCTGCGCGCGGTGGCGCACGAGGGCCGCCTGTTCCTGCAGAGCGTGGCCGAGGGCGCGGGCGTCTCGCTCACGCTCGACGGCGGGAGCGCGCTGGGCGCGCTCGGCCTGGGCGGGCAGGTCGGCGCGAGCGTCTCCGGCCACGACCGCGCGCTGGCGGTCACGATCGGCGGCAGCTACGCCGGCGCCTCGGACGCCGCCTTCACGCTGCGGCCGCGCGGCGACGGCACGATCGGCACCACGCCCGGGCTGATCGTGGACGTGCTCGACGAGCAGGGCGACGTGGTCGCCTCGCTCGAGGTGGGCGCGGGCTACGAGCCGGGCCAGGAGCTCGCGCTCGCGGACGGGCTGACCGTGCGCTTCGGGCTGGGCGAGCTCTCGGCGAGCGCGCACGACGCGCTCACGATCCGGGCCGCGGCGGACGCGGACACGAGCGACGCGCTCGTCGCGCTGGGCCTGGGCGGGCTCTTCACCGGGCACGACGCCTCCACGATCGCGCTGCGCGCCGACCTGGCCGACGACCCCGCGCGGCTGGCGACCTCGCTCGGCGGCGCGGAGGGCGACGGCGACGCGGTGCTGGCCCTGCTCGACCTGCAGGACCGAGCGCTGGACGGCCTCGAGGGACAGTCGCTCGGGCGCTTCTACGACGGCGTCGTGAGCGGCCTGGGCTTCGAGGTCGCGGTCGCCACCGACGCGCTCTCGGCCAACGAGACGCTGGTGGCGAGCCTCCAGCAGCGGCGCGACTCGATCTCCGGCGTGAACCTCGACGAGGAGCTCGTCGCGCTGGTCGAGCACGAGCAGGCCTTCTCGGCCGCCGCGCAGTACATCACGGTCGTGAACCAACTCGGGCAGGAGATCCTGTCCCTGATCTGAAGAGAGCCCCGCGATGACCTTCCGCATCGGCACGCAGTCCACCTTCGACCGCTTCCTGCTCGGGCTGCGCGACACGCGCTACCGCGGCTCGATCGCGCAGGAGCAGATCTCGTCGGGCCTGCGCATCCTGCGCCCGTCCGACGACCCGGTGGGCGCCGCGCGCAGCCTGGGCCTCGCGCGCCGGCTGTCGGCGGTCGAGGGCTTCGGCGCGAGCGCGGCCGGCGGCCGCGACCAGCTCGACGCCGCGGCGGCGAGCCTGCTCGACACCTCGGACCAGCTCTCCGACGCGCGCGCGACGCTGATCGAGGCGCTGAACGGCACGCTCGCCCCCGAGGACCGCCGGACCCTGGGCGAGGAGTTCGACATCCTGCGCTCCCAGCTCCTCGACGCGGGCAACCAGCGCCTGGGCGAGCGCTACCTCTTCGGCGGCACGCGCACCGCGACGCCGCCGTGGGAGGAGCTGCGCGCGGGCGGGACGACGCGCGTCGTCTACCGCGGCAACGACCAGGAGCAGCGCGTGCGCGCGGGCGACCAGCTCGAGGTCGCGATCAACCTCGCCGGCGAGGCCGTCTTCGGCGGCGGCCGGCCGTCGGGCGTGTCGCTCTCCGGCACGACCGGGCTCGCGTCGGGCGCGACCGCCGACCAGGGCAGCGGCTTCGAGACGCTCACGCTGCGCCACGACGGGACCGACGCGGGCGCGCTGGCGAGCGTCGGCGTCCAGCTCGTCGGCGGCGGCGCAGGGGACACGCTGCTCGGCGACCACGCGCTCGTGATCGACGCGGCCGCGGGCACGATCCGGCTGGGCGACGGGCCGGCGCGCGCGCTGCCCGCGGCGGACTCCGACCAGCTCGCCGACTTCGTCGTCGAGAGCGCCGAGGGCGCCGAGCTGCACCTCGACCTCAGCGGCTACTCCGGCGCGGACTACTCCGGCACGGTGCGCGGGCTGGGCTCGATCTCGATCGACGGGACGAGCTTCGTCCCGCTCGCGTTCGACGAGACCGACCTCGAGCTCGTGGGCGCCACCGGCTCGGTCGTGCACGTGGACACGACGGGCGTGCGCAAGGCGGGCAGCGAGCTCGCGACCTTCACCGGCGCGGTCAACGTGTTCGACCTCTTGGGAGGCATCGCCGACGACCTGCGCAGCGGCCAGGACCCCGCCGAGCTCTTCCCGCGCCTGCGGGCGCGCCTCGACGAGCTCGACCAGGCGCACGAGCGCCTGGTCTCGGCCGCCAGCACGCTGGGCGCGCGCTCGCAGCGCCTGGGCGCGTCCGGCGAGCGGGCCGCCGACCTCGGCGTCGAGCTCGAGGGGCTCCTGTCCCGGACGCGCGACGCCGATATTGCCGCCGTGGCTCTCGAGCTCTCGAAGACCGACGCGACGCTCCAGATCGCGCAGTCCGTCGGCGCGCGCCTGCTCCAGACCACCTTCCTGAACTTCCTCGGCTAGCCCCATGACGACCCCGACCGACTCCGACCCGCTGGGCGCGCTGCGCGCCGCTCCGGTCGGCCCGCTCGCGCCGGGCAAGGCCGGCGCGCCGGCCGGCGCCCAGGACGCCACCGGCGTGCGCTTCCGCGCGCTGCTCGAGCGCCTCGAGGAGCGCGCGCGCGACCTGGACGAGAGGAGCCGCACGCTCGACGGCGCGGCCGAGCTGGCGAGCGTCGTCGGCGCGGCGCGGGCGTCGCTCGAGGACGCCCTGACGCTCGGCGACGAGCTGCTCGAAGCCTTCCGCGAGGCGCGCCTGCAGGGCGGCCTCGACCCGACCCCGGAGAAACGCCCGTGAACACGCTGCTCGAAGATCCCCGCACCGACGCCCTCGCCTTCCTCGCCCGCGTGCACGGCGCGCCCGACCTGGCCCGCGAGCAGCCGCTCGTCTTCGGCCCCGACGCGCCCGGCCGCACGATCGTGCTGGGCGAGGGCGGCGAGCCGCGCTCGGCCTGCACGATCCTGGCGCGCGACTTCGTGCTGCCCGACGGCCGCGTGCGCGTCGGCCTGATCGGCTCGGTGGCGACCGAGGCCGAGCACCGCGGGCGCGGCCTGGCGACGGGCGTCCTGGTGCAGGCCGAGGCCGAGCTGCACGCGCAGGGCTGCGCGCTCGTGATCCTGTGGGCGGACGACCCCGAGTTCTACCTGCGCCGCGGCTACACGCCGGTGGGCAGCGAGCTCGACTTCCGCGTCGGGCGCGAGTGCATCCGCTCGCTGCCGCGCGCCTCGGGCGCGCGCCGCCTGCGGCCCGCCGACGCCGCCGCGGTGCACGCGCTCTACGAGCGCCACCCCGCGCGCGTCGCGCGCACGGCCGCCGAGACCGAGAGCCTGCTCGCCTGCCCCGGCATGGAGACGCTGGTGCTCGAGCGCGAGGGCCGCGTCGCCGCCTACGCCTGCTGCGGGCGGGGCCGCGACCTGCACGACACGATCCACGAGTGGGGCGGCGAGACGTCGCTCGTCCTGGCGCTCGTGCGCGCGCACCTCGAGCGCCGCTTCGGCGAGGGCATGAGCGACGCGCACGGGAGCCTCTTCCTGATGGCGCCGGCGGGCGAGCAGAAGCTCGCCGCCGCGCTGGTCGCCGCGGGCGCCACGCGCGCCGAGGGCATCCTGGCCCTGGGCCGCGTGCTCGACCCGGTGGCGGTCGCGCTGCTGCTCGAGGAGCGCCTGGGCGCCGGCGCGCGCGTCGCCGTCGTGCCGCGCGAGCGCGGCCCGTCCTTCGACATCACCGGCCCCGCCGACCGCGGCGAGCTCGACGCCGAGGGCGCGCTGGCGCTGCTCGTGGGCACCGGCGAGGTGCGCGCCCAGGTCGCGGGCTTCCTCGCGCGCTTCGGCTTCGCCTCCCCGGCGCTGCCGATCGAGCCCTTCGCCTTCGGGCTCGACTCGATCTGAAGCGCGGCGCCGCCGGCGCGCCGCTCCGCTACAGGAGCCCGCGCCGGCGCGCCGGCCAGCCCTGCGTGCGGCGCTTCGGCCGCAGGAAGAGCGGGAACAGCAGCGCTCCGCCCAGGAAGCCGCCGACGTGCGCCCACCACGCGACGCCGCCGCTCGCCCCTTCCACGCCCAGCGAGCTCGTGCCCGAGAGGAGCTGGGTCAGGAACCACCACAGGAGGTAGAAGAAGGCCGGGAGCTCGAAGAAGACGGGGTAGAAGAGGAGCGGGAAGAACATCGTCAGGCGCGCGCGCGGGAAGAGCAGGAAGTACGCGCCGAGCGTGCCGGCGATCGCGCCCGAGGCGCCGACGGCGGGCACCTCCGAGGCCTGGTTCGTCAGCGTGTGCGTGAAGCCGGCGACCAGGCCGCAGAAGAGGTAGAAGGCGAGGAAGCGGCCCGAGCCCATGCGGTCCTCGACGTTGTCGCCGAAGATCAGGAGCGTCCACATGTTCCCGAACAGGTGCAGCAGGCCGCCGTGCACGAAGAGGCTCGTCAGGAACGGCCACCAGGCCGCAGGCTCGAGCGCCAGCATGCCGCTCTCGCGGTCGAGCACGCGCCGCGGCACGATCCCGAACGCCTCGAGCATGCGCGCCTGCTCCGCCTCGGGCGTGCGCAGCTCGAGCACGAACACCGCCGTGTTCACGAGCACGAGCAGCCACGTGACGAGCGGCAGGCTGCGGCGGGGCAGGTTGTCGCGGATCGGGAGCAAGGAGCGGCCCTCGGGGTCGAGAGGGTAGCGCGAGCGGCCGCCGCCCCGGCACCTTCCCGCGGGCCTGCCACGAGCACGCCCCGAATCCGGCGGTCCTCGCTCGACGGGGGCCGGGTCGCCCCCGGCCGCCGACCGGCCAGGTCAGCGCGGTCCGACCGCGACGAAGTGCACGGGCGTGCTCGTG
The DNA here is from genome assembly GCA_902826945.1 of uncultured bacterium. Next base: position 53,432 of record CADEGS010000007.1, read on the forward strand.
GCGATGTTGCTCGTGGTCGCGACCTGCACGTCGAAATAGTCGTTGGAGACGCCCGTCGCGTAGGCGATGGCGGTGCTCGACTGCGCGACCACCGAGGGCCGGTTCTGGACGCCGGCCGGGTACGCCACGTCGAACCAGACGCGGTAGTGCCCCGCGCCCAGGACCTCGAGCGTCCAGTCCTCGCCGGCGAGCGGCACCGGGCCCTGCGCGCCGATGGCGATGGTGCCGCGGACCAGGCGCAGGTCCTCCCCGCTGACGACGGCGGATCGGGCGACGAAGGCGCCCGCGGCGAGCAGGCCGGTGGCGAGGGAGAGCGAGAGACGCATGGGGAGCTCCGGGGCAGGTGTCGGGTTGCGGCAGCCGCTCAGGGCCGCCGACGATCAGCCGCAAGCCGCGGCGTTCGTCTCGCCGGAATCCGGGCTTTCTCGTCGGCGCGCCGGGGTCGTCCGCTCCGGCGGAGCCATGAGCAGGGGCCGGAAGGCCCGCTCCTCGCGCGTCCCCGGCGGCCGCGCGGCTTGGGAAGCGCTCGGGCCCCTCTAGCTGTAGTTGGCCGGGTAGAGCGCGCGCTCGACGGTCTCGATGACCGTGTGGAGGACCTGGATGTGGACCTCCTGGATGCGGTCGGAGGTGCGCGCGCGCGGGACGACGATCGGCACGTCGACCAGACCGACGAGCTCGCCGCCGCCCTTGCCCAGCAGGCCGACCGTGACGATGCCGCGCTCGCGCGCCGCCTCGACGGCGCGGCGCACGTTGGGCGAGTTGCCG
>CADEGS010000008.1 GCA_902826945.1 uncultured bacterium
CTGGGCGGAGCCAGACGGCACCGGGGGCCGCGCAGGATTCTTTCTCAGCCTCTCAGGCGCCCGAGTCCCCGCCCAGCGCGGCGAGCGCCGGCTTCAGGCGCTGCAGGGCGCGCACGTAGCGCTTGCTCGCGGCGGCGGGCTCGATCCCGAGCTCGAGGGCGGCCTCGTCGTTCGAGAGGCCCTCGAAGTGGCGCAGCGCGAGGATCTCGCGGTCGATCGGCTCGAGCTCCTCGACCGCGGCCAGCACGCGCGCGCGCACCTCGGCGCGGCGCGCGGCCTGCGTCGGCGAGGTCTGGCTCGCGACGAAGAGGTCGGCCGCGGTCCCGCTCTGCACCGCCGCGCGGCCGAGCTCGCGCCGCGCGTCGCGCTTCTGCGCGCCGACGTGACGGCGGCGCGCCTCCGCCAGCGCCTGCGCCGTCAGGAGCCGCAGCCACAGCGGGAACGGGTAGGCGTCCTGCGCGCACCACTCGCCGAAGCGCCGCGCGGCCTGCAAGAGCCCCTCCTGGACGACGTCCGCCGGCTCCAGGCGACCGCGCAGCCCCTGGTCGAAGCGCAGCTGCACCATGCGCAGGAGGCCCGGCTCGTGCTCGGCGAGCAGGTCCGAGAGCGCGCTCGCGTCGCCGGCGCGCGCGCGCGCGAGGAGCTCCGCTCGCAGGTCGGGATCCATGGGAAGGCCGCCGCACGACAGGATAGCGCGGGAAACCCCCGCGACCCCTGTCGCGGGGCGCGCGGGCGCGCAGATAGGCAGACGGCACGGCTACCCTGATGTCGCGCATGAGCACGCCCGCCCCCCAACCCCCGCCGGAGCGGGCCGAGGATCTCTACGCGGAGCTGCTCCAGAACACCCCGCGGGCGGGCGCCGCCGACGTCGAGGAGCTCTGCTCGCGCCATCCGGGCCTGGCGCGCGAGCTGCGCGAGCTGCACGACGTGCGCCGGCTGCTGGACGACCTCGCCACCGCGCCCGCCGCGGCGGGCGGCGAGACGCGCGCGCCGCCCTCGCTCGACGGCTTCCGCACGCTGCGCCGCATCGGCGGCGGCGGCATGGGCGAGGTGTGGGAGGCGTACGACCTGCGCCTGGCGCGGCGCGTCGCGATCAAGGTGCTCTTGCCCTCGGCGGCGCGCTCGCCGCGCGAGGCCGAGCGCCTGCGCCGCGAGGCCCTGGCCGCCGCGCGCCTGAGCCACCCGAACGTCGTCGCGCTGCTCTCGATCGGCGACTGCCAGGGGCAGCCCTACCTGGTGCAGGAGCTCGTCGGCAGCGGCCGCACGCTGCGCGACGAGATCGAGGAGCAGCGCCGCGCCGGCGGCCTGCCGCGCGGGCACGAGCGCGTGATCGCGCAGCGCTTCGCCGCGCTCGCCGACGCGCTCGCGCGCGCGCACGAGCAGGGCGTCGTGCACCGCGACGTCAAGCCGCAGAACATCCTGCTCGCGCCCGACGGCGCGCCCAAGCTGGCCGACTTCGGCCTGGCCAAGACCGCCGGCGAGGCGGGGCTCTCGCGCACCGGCGAGTTCGTCGGCACGTACCTCTACGCCAGCCCCGAGCAGGTCTCCGCCGGCCGCGCCCCGGTCGGGCCGGCGAGCGACGTGTTCTCGCTCGGCGCGACCTTGTACGAGAGCCTGACGCTCGAGCGCCCCTTCCGCGGCGACGACGTGCAGGCGATCGCGCGCTCGATCCTGCACGACGACCCGGCCGACCCCCGCTCGCGGCACGCGCGCCTGCCGCGCGACCTGGCGGTGATCGCGCTGCGCGCGCTCGAGAAGCGTCCCGAGGCGCGCTACGCCTCGATGACCGCGCTGCGCGACGACCTGCGCCGCTTCCTGGCCGGCGAGCCGATCCTGGCGCGGCCGCCCGGCGCCGCGCGCCGGCTGGGACGGCGCATCCTGCGCCACCCCACCGCCGCCACGGCGATCGTCGGCGCGGCGGCGCTCTTCGTCGCGATCCTCACGCTCCTCGAGCGCACGCAGCATGCGCGCGACGAGCTGCAGCAGGCGAACGACCGCCTGTCGCGAGCCAACGAGGACCTCGTCCTCGCGCGCCGCGAGGCGCAGCGCGAGGCGGACACGAGCACCGAGGTCGTGACCTTCCTCTCCGACCTCTTCCACTCCGGCGACCCCGACGTCGCCGGCAACTCCACGCCCACGCTGCGCGACGCGATCCTGCAGGGCGCCGAGCGCCTGCGCGCGGGCGAGGTGAGCGAGCCGCACGTGCGCGCGGTGCTGGCGAGCGAGCTCGGCGTGCTGCTCTCCCGGCTCGGGCACTGGTCCGAGGCGCTCGCGCTCCTGCAGGAGGCCGACGCGCTGCACACGAGCCTGGGCCAGTCCGAGACGCGGGCCGCGGCGCAGACGCGCGCGCTGCTGGCGATCGCCCACTGGGACCGCGGGCAGACGGCGACCTGCCGCGCGATCCTCGAGCCGCTCGGCGCGCGCGCGCGCGAGCCCGGCCTCCTGCCCCAGGCGACGCGCCTGGCGATCCTCGGGACGCTCGGCTTCGTGGTGAGCGAGGACGGCGACGCCACGCGGGGCGAGGCGCTCCTGCGCGAGGCGCTGGCGCTGGTGCCCTCGCTCACGCCCGAGGAGGCGACCGAGGCGCGCATGCAGGCGCAGATCGCGCGCTGCGCGCTGGCCGCCAACTTCCTGCGCCAGGGACGCCTGGTCGAGGCCCGGGACCTGATCGAGCCCCTGTGCGACGAGGTGCTCCCCGGGCTGGCGGCGTGCCGCACGATCGCGCTCGAGGCCTGCAACGTGCGCGCGCGGGTGTGGCTCCAGCTCGGCCGCGGCGCGGACGCGCTGCGCGAGTGCGAGGCGCTGGCGCGCGCGGCCGAGACGGCGCTCGGCGCCGAGCACCCGCGCACCCTCAACCTGCACACGAACCTGGCCTCGTGCCTGATCGCGCTGGGACGCATGGAGGAGGCGGAGGACGTGCTGCTGGCGGTCGCCTCGACCGCGGAGGAGGGCTCGCAGGAGTCGCTGGTCGCGCTCTACAACCTCGGCACGGCGTGGATCGGCCTGGGGCGCGCCGCCGAGGCGGAGGAGGTCCTGCGCGCGCTCGTCGAGCAGGAGCTCGCGCTCCACGGCGAGGGGCACCTGCGCACGGCGATGGCGCGCTCGAACCACGCCATCGCGCTCTTCCGCCTGGGCCGCGCCGAGGAGGCCGCGCGCGAGCAGGAGACGGCGCTGGCGACGGTCCCCCCGGAGGTGGCCGAGCGCTCGCTCATGGAGGAGGCGCTGGCGCTCTATCGCGGCGCCCCGCGCTGACATGGAGCCCGCCCGGCGCGCGCCGGACGGGCTCCCGCTGGGATGGTCGCGACCCTCAGTACCCGATCGTCAGATCGATCGCGTTCAGGAGCTGCGCGGTTCCGTTCATGTCGCGGTAGCCCTGCGTCGCGAGCGTCAGGCCGACCAGGCCGAGCGAGCTCGGCACGGCGAAGGAGTGCGTCAGCGCGGCGGGCGGGTTCGACGGCGGCGCGTTGACGATGCTGGTGAAGACCAAGGGCGAGCCCAGGTCCACCAGGACCTCGCCGATCGACACGGGCAGGCCGCCCGGCAGCGGGTCGAGGGTGGCGAAGATCATCGTGCGGTTGCGGTTGTTGCGGGTGATCGACGCGGTCCAGGTCTTGCCGAGGATCGGCTCCGCGGCGGTGGTGTAGACGCTCGGGTTGCCGCCGTGGCCGTTGCGCGCGAGCGCCTTGGCGCGGATCGGCCCCTGGAGCGAGAGGCTCCAGAGCATGCCGGCGTCCGGCCCCAGGTCGTCGTCGTTCGGCGCGCCGACCAGCACGCCGACCGGGCCCAAGCGCGGGGTCTCGAACAGCAGGATGTCGTCCACCAGGAAGTCCGAGCGCCCGGCCTTGCCCGCCGACATCGTCCCGGTGATGTCGCCCTCGAAGCGCAGGAGGTGCGTCGCGCCGTTGTTGAAGGCCGACACGTCGACGAGCACCTGGCGGTAGCCGCCGGCGTACAGCGGGTCGTTCTCGACGGCCTGGAACACCACGGTGCCGTCGATGCGGACGGTGAGCTTGTCCTGGAAGTTGCCGGTGCCGCCGCTCGAGATCGGGTTCCAGAGGTAGAAGCCGAGCGTGTCGGAGCGGATCGCGACGCTCTGCTCCACCGAGGCGACCTCGCGCTTCGCGATGCCGCCGAAGCGCAGGCACCACGCGCCGCTGCGCGGCCCGGCCCCGGCGCCGGACCCGCCGGCGCACACGGCGTCGCACAGCGGCGTGCCGAAGTTGGTCGAGGCCTGCACCCAGGCCGGGCTGGAGGAGCCGCCCTCGAAGCCCTGGTCGGCGACCGAGCTGAAGAAGGACAGGCCGAGCGTGGCCAGGCCGCGGCCGAACCGGTCGCTGGGCCGCACGCGCGCCTCGATCTCGGCGGAGGCCAGCCGGCGCTTGCCCTTGACGCCGCCGGCCTGGTCGAGGAGCAGGATCCAGGCGGCGCCGGAGGTCGCCTGGCTCTCCCGCTCGACCGCCACCGCGAGGTCGAGCACCCCGTCGCGGTCGAGGTCGCCGATGCCGGCCACCGCGACGCCGAAGGCGTCGGAGCCGGTCAGGTCGTCGCGCAGGGCGGGGGCGCTCGCGTCGATGCGCGCGAAGCGCTCGACCATGCCGTCGGCGCGCAGGGTCAGGACGAACACGGCGCCGGAGTTGATCGCGTGCGGCGCGTCCGCGCCCAGGGCGCCCACCACGATCTCGTTGCGCGAGTCGCGGTCGACGTCGCCCAGGGTCGCGACCGAGCAGCCGAGCTGGTCGCCGTTCTTCAGCTTCAGACCGAGCACCGGCGGGCCGGTGACGCCGGTGCGGTCGCTGATCTTCTGCTGCGCGCGCACGTGCCCGAAGCGGTCGAGGAACAGCACCCAGACCGCGCCGCGGTCGACCGAGGGCGGCTGGCCGTCGTCGTCGCCGGGCACGCCCACGACCAGGTCCGGCACGCGGTCGCCGTCGAGGTCGCCCGGGCCGGTCAGCGCGTAGCCGAACTGGTCGCCGGCGTCGAGCGCGCCCTGGAAGCCGGCGCGCAGCGAGGCGATCTTCACGCTCTGGCGCACCGATCCGTCGGCGCGCAGGAAGAGGACGTGCACCGCGCCGCGGTTCGGGCCGCCGGTGTCGTCGCCCGGCGCGCCGACCGCCAGGTCGGCCACGCCGTCCCCGTCCACGTCGCCCAGGTTCGCGACCGCGTGGCCGAAGAGGTCGCCCGGGAGCAGGTCGGGCAGCGTGATCTTGCGCTGGGTCACGATGCGCTGGGTCGGGTCCAGCGACATCAGCCACACCGCGCCGGCGTTCGTCCCGGCCGTGTCGTCGCGCGGCGCGCCGGTCGCGACCTCGCGCATGCCGTCGCGGTCGAGGTCGCTCAGGTAAGCGACCGACCAGCCGATCTGGGCCTCCGCCTCGGGGTCGAACGCGACGAGCCCCGAGAGGTTCATCTCCGCGGCCTGGAGCACCGTGCCCGTGAGGGTCGGTTCCTGGGCGGAGGTCGTGGACAAGGCCGCCGCCCCGAGGGCCGCAGCCACAGCGATCCGCACCTTCATGGGAGTCGGTCCCGGTCGGGGACCCTTCGCACCAACGAAACGCTCGGGTAAGACTCGGCTTCCTGAGCCGGAAGGACGGCGCGAGCGCACCTGCCTGGCGGAACTTCCGCGGGCGCGCGCGAGCGGGGACGCGGGAGCGCTCCCGCGCGTCCTCGAGCCGAGGCGCCGCAGGCGTCGATCGCGTTACGCCCGGGGAACGAGGGGCGCGGGCGGGGCGCGGGCGACCGATCGCTCTCTCCGCGCGCGAAACGGCTCTGACGACCCTCCGCGGGCCTCTTTCGGGGCTCTTGCCCGGCGACGGGAAGGATCGGGAACGGCCCTTGCGCTCGGAGCTCGGGGCGCACCCGCTCGGGGCGCCCTTCGACCCCTGCGAGGACATCCCGATGCAGCCCGACCTCACCTGGCTCCGACCGACGTTGCAGCAGACCCGCGGAGCGCGGCCATGGATCGCGCTCCTCGCGCTGGCAGGGCTCGCCGTGCCCGGCTGGGGGCACGGCGGTCAGTACCGCGGGCCCGGGGACACCGTGCCGCCCGGCGGGGGCGGCCTCCACGGCGGCGGCGGCGGGAACGGCGCCGGCCCCGCCGGCCCGGCCGCGCCCCTGCCGGGGCTGGGCGGCGCGGGCGGGCGCGGGCCGAACGGTCGGCCGGGCATCGGAGCCCGCGCCGGCCTCACGGGGGGCGGCGACCCCTCGGTCGACCTCACGCAGTGGACCTTCTGGTGGGAGTTCAACCGCGAGCCCTACCTCGACCTCAAGAACGCGATCGCGCGCGTCGGCCCGCTGACCGGCAGCGAGGGCTGGTTCCTCGGCAAGGGCCAGCGCGGGGAGGCGCGCGAGAGCGTCTACCCGACCGAGGAGCAGATCCGCACCAAGGTCGTGCCGGCGCTCGTCGCGGCGCTCGAGAAGGAGACCAACAACGACGTCGTCACCGGCTGCCTGATCGCGCTGGCGAAGATCGGCACGGCGCGCAGCGGGCTGGGCGCGGAGCGCATCCAGGAGCTCCTCGCGCGCCGGCTGAGGAGCCCCGTGCAGGAGATCGCCGAGACGGCCGCGGTGGCGCTCGGCATCCTCGGCGACGACGCCGTCGTGCCTGCGCTCGCGGCGCTGCTCGCCGACGACGAGCGCGGCCGCGCGCTGGTCGGCGCCGAGGAGGTGCCCGTGCGCACGCGCGCCTTCGCGGCCTACGGCCTGGGCCTGGTCGGCTCGCGCACGGAGGGCGAGGGCGTGCGCCTGGATGCCGTCGCCGGCCTGCACGCGGCGCTCGCGAGCGACGCGGCGCGCTCGTTCGACCTCGGCACCGCCTGCGTCGTCGCGCTCGGCCTCGTGCCGCTCGCGACGCTCCAGCCCGAAGACCGCGCGCAGGCCTCGGAGAAGGGCGCCCCGCCGCGCGCGCGCACGCAGCAGATCGACGCGCTCCTGGCCCTGCTCGACGACCGCGAGCAGAGCACCCTCGTGCGCGCGCACGTGCCCATCGCGGTCTGCCGCCTGCTGCGCCCGGGCGCCGACGGCGCGGCGCGCCTGCCGGACGCGCTCGACGCGACCTACGGAGAGCGCGTGCTCGCGGCGCTCCTTGCGCGCTTGACCGGCAGCGAGCGCAACGAGGTCGTGCAGAGCTGCGTGCTGGCGCTCGGCCTCCTGGCCGACGCGGACCCTGGCGGGCTCGACGCACGCGCGCGCGCGGCGCTGGCCGGGGTGCCCCAGGACGTGGCCGACCTGCAGTCGCGCCACTACGCGATGATCGCCATGGCCAAGGCGGGCGCGCGGCGCGGCGCGGGCGACCGCGCGGCCGGCCTCGAGGAGGCCAGCTCCTTCCTGCTCGCCCAGCTCGCGCGCGGCAAGTCCGACGTGCGGCCGTGGGCGGCGCTCGCGATCGGCGTCCTGTGCCGCGCGCTGCACGAGGAGGGCGTCGACACCGCGCACCTGGGCGAGCTGAAGGCGGCGCTGCGCAGCGCGCTGCGCGAGGAGAAGGACGACCAGACGATCGGCGCGTACGCGATCGCGGCCGGCCTGGCGGCCGACCAGGAGTCCGCGGCGGTGCTGCTGGAGCGCTTCGAGCGCCTGCGCGGCGACGAGGCGCGCGGCTACGTCGCGGTCGCGCTGGGGCTGCTCGGCGAGCGCCAGGCCTTGCCCGCCATCCAGCGCGTGGTGCGCGAGTCGAAGTACCGGCCGGAGCTCCTGCGCCAGGCGGCGATCGCGCTCGGCCTGCTCGGCGACCAGAAGCTGGTGGACGACCTCGTCGTGATGCTGCGCGACGCGACGAGCCTCGCCTCGCAGTCGGCGATCGCCGCGGCGCTCGGGCGCATCGGCGACCGGCGCTCGATCGACCCGCTGGTCGAGATGCTCGCGAACGAGGACCTCTCCGGCGCGGCGCGCGGGCTGGCGGCGGCGGCGCTGGGCGTGGTGGCCGACGAGGAGGATCTGCCCTGGAACACGGCGATCGGCGTGGACCTGAACTACCGGGCCACGGCGCCGACGCTCAACGACCTGGGCGGAACGGGGATCCTGAACATCCTGTGACGGGGCAGTCGCGGGCGGAGCGGCGCGCTCGCTCCGCCGCGCGGCTCCTGGCGGAGGTCACGCCCTCGTCGGGGGACGAGGAGGGGTCCGGCGTGGGCTCCAGCGCGCTCTTGCTTCGTCCGGGCAAGGCGCCGACGAGGCGCATGCGCGGTCTACGAGAGCGAGCGGGTCTCGTCGGCGAGTCGAGACGCGTGCTTCCGTCGCTGCGCGACGATGGGGTCGCGCCTGCGGCGCGAGCGAGGCCTGCGGCGCCACGGCGCTGCCGCGCCGGCCGCGGCCAGGCGGCCGCGGGAGCGACCGGTCCGAGGATCCTCGCCGGGCGCGAGGATCCTCGGACCCGGTCGCTCAGAGGTTCTCCATGGTCTTCACGACCTTGGGCAGGAACCCCTCGAGCACGCCGTCGACGAGATCCTTGGCGCCCGACTCGACGCGCGAGCCGAAGCCGTCGGCCTTGCCGTTCGCGGTGCCGTTGAACGCCTTGGCCGTGGAGCCGACCGCGACCACCGTCACGCCGACCTTGAGCTCGAGCTCGGTCGGCTTCTTCTTGTCGTCCGCCTTGAGCGTGAGGCTCGCCGTCAGCAGGAAGCCCTCGTCGCTCTTCGCCTTCGTCGTCAGCTTCGAGGAGCCGTCGATCGCCTTCTCGATCGTCTCCGTCGCCTGCTTCACCACCTTGGCCTTCAGGCCGCCGTCGAAGACGTCCTTCGCCTCGCACTTCACGGTCACGAACTTCTTGCTCGCCATGGCTCTCCTCGGGTTGCGGGGGGGACGGCGAGCATAGCCGCGCGCGGGCGGCGGGCGAGACGGACGCGCTCCGGCGCCCGACCGTAGGGGTTACGGTCGGGGCGGACGCGGCGGGCGCCCGCGAGACCGTTCCGCGCCGCTCTCGTCGGCGATGGAGCGAGGAACGCGCGTTGCGGGGCGCCGGAAAGGCCGGCGCTTGGCACCGCCTTGATCCGAGCCCGCTACCCTGGACGCCTCGCTCACGAGCGCGCCGTCGCACCTCCTCCCCCCGACGGCGGTCCTCTGCGGAGACCACCCTGGATGAAGCTCCACGCATCGCACCTCGCGTTCCTCCTCGCCGCGGCCCCCGCGCTGCATGCGCAGGCGCCGGCCGGGCCTCCGGCGCTCGGTCCCGACGCCCTCGGCGCCGTCCTCGACGTCACGCCCGGCGAGCCGAGCCCGGCCGCCTTCGCGAACTTCGAGACGCCGCACGTCGCGCCGATCGCGATCGCCACGCTCGGCAGCGGGCCCGCGGCGCACGACTGGCTGCTCGTGTGCAACACGCCCGACAACTCGGTCGAGATCTACGACGCCTCGCCGCCCTTCGACTTCGTCGCGCGCGTGGGCGTCGGCCTCGGGCCGGCGACGGTGCGCTGGAGCCCGCAGCTCTCCTCCTTCTTCACCTGCAACTTCGACGGCGACTCGGTCAGCCGCGTGCGGCTCGAGCTGGTCGGCGGCGTGCCGGTCGCCTCGCTGCAGCGCACCGACCGCGTCGGCGACGAGCCGGCCGACGTCGCCTTCACCTCGGGCGGCGCCGTGGCGGTGGTGTCCCTGAGCGGCACCTCGCGCCTGGCCTTCCGCTCCGCGACCGACCTGACCGCGCTGGTTCTCGCCGACGTCGTGCCGGAAGTCCCGAACCCGAACGTGCCGGGCTCGACGCTCGTCACCAAGGCGCCGCGCCAGCTCGAGCTGCGCGCGGACGGCCGCTTCGTCGCGCTGAACTTCTTCGGCGGCATCACGCACGCGAGCATGCCCGCCGCGCGCCGCTGCGACTTCGACCTGTGGTGGCTCGACCCGCTGGCGGACCCCGCGCCGCAGCGCGTCGCCGGCCTGGGGACGATCAACCAGGCCTTCGCCTTCAACGCCGCCGGCGACCGGCTGTTCGTCGTCGGCACGCTCGGCGGGCACCTCGACGCGAAGGGCGTCGCCGCGGTGAGCGAGCTCCCGACCGGCTTCACGCGGAGCTGCCTGTGGGTCGTGGACGCGACGCAGGGCCTGGCGCCGCTCGTGCAGCCCTTCGCGCAAGCGGGGCTGGTCGGCGGGCCGCTCCTGCAGAGCGTCGACCTCAACCAGGATCTGGCGCAGCCCGGCCTGGTGCCGGTCGCGCCCGCGCTCGGCCTCTCGCAGCCGAGCGCCGTGCTCGTGCGCGAGTCGGCCGCCGGCCCGCACGGCGTGGGCCAGGTCGTGGTCGCCTTCCAGCACTCCGACAAGGTCGCCTTCCTCGAGCCGTCGGCCGCCGCGCCGGGCGGCTGGACGATCGCGCGCCTCGCGATCCCCTTGCCCGGCTCGCCGAACGGCTACTCGATCGCCGGGCCGAGCGGCCTGGCGCAGAGCGCGACCGCCGCCGACCCGGCCACGCCGGGCCAGCCGGGCCTGGTCTACGTCGCGAACCGCTTCAGCGACAGCGTGGCGGTCGTCAACCCGCACACGAAGACGCTCGTCGCGCACTTCGCGCTGCACCAGGACCCGACGCCGGCCTTCGTGAACCGCGGGCGCGAGTTCCTCTACGGCGCGCAGCACTCCGGCAACGGCTTCGTCGCGTGCGCGTCGTGCCACGTGCAGGGGCGCACGGACGGCATGGCCTGGGACCTCGGCAACCAGCCGGCCGGGCCGGCGATCCCGCCCGCGTTCGTGGACGGCAACAACTGGAACCTGGCGGCGAACCCGCTCTTCCCCGAGCAGAAGGGCCCGCTCGTCACGCAGACCCTGCAGGGCCTCCTGAACCACCCCGTGCAGGCGAAGAGCCGCTTCCTGTTCACGAACGCGCCCTACCACTGGCGCGGCGACAAGGCGGGCTTCACCGACTTCAACGAGGCGTTCCACGAGCTGCAGGGCAAGCCCGACATCGGCACGCCGGGCGACCCGCGCGGCGTCACCGAGGAGGAGATGCGCGCCTTCGAGTCGTTCGTCTTCAGCATCCTGGTGCCGCCGAACCCCGAGCAGCCGCTCGGCCGCGTGCCGACCGGCGCGCTGGGCGTCGACCCGAACGACCCGTTCACCGCCAGCGGCGGGCGGCGCGGCCTGCAGCTCTTCTTCAACCAGCCCTCGGTGGACGTGCGCTCGTGCTTCGACTGCCACAACCTGCCGGACGGCAGCACGAACAGCTCGACCCTGGCCTTCAACGTGGCGCGCACCCTGACCGGCGGCCCGGCGCAGAAGCACCCGTTCGAGTCGTCCAGCCTGCGCAACCTGCGCCAGCGCGAGGCCGTGCTGCACGACGACTTCGGCTTCTCCGCGACGCGCTTCGTGCGCGACACGGGCCTCTTGCACGCGGGCGTGCCGAACTTCCTCGGGATCGACTTCTCGATCAACACGTTCGTGCACACGAACTTCGGGCCGATGATGCCCGGAGCGGGCGCGCTGCAGCAGCAGATGACCGCGGACGTGGTCGAGATCACGCGCTCGCTCGACTCGGGCACGGCGCCGGTGGTCGGCTTCGCCTACACGCTGACGCCCTCGATCCCGGGCCAGGACGCCGTCGTCCTGGCCTTCCTCGAGGGGCAGGTGCGCGAGGGCAACGCCGGCCTGGCGGCCTACGCGCGCAGCGGCGGCGCGGAGCGCGGCTACTGGTTCGACGTCACCGCCGACCCGCCGGCCTGGCGCGAGGAGGGCACGGCCACGCTGCTGTCGCGCGCCGCGCTGGCGGCGCTCGTGCAGGGCGCCGACGACGTCGTGGTCGTGCAGGCGACGCCGCTGCTCGAGGAGCGGCGCATCGCGAGCCTGGACGGCACGCCCGCTCCGCTCCCGCTCCCCGCGCGCGCGCCGCGCGACGTCGTGCTCGAGCCGATGGCGCCCGGCACGTTCTACGCGGACGCGACGAAGTTCACCGGCAACCTGCACTGGCCCGACCCGCCCGCCGGCACGACGATGTGGTCCTTGCGCCACCTCCAGCACGCCGTCGTCGGCCCGTCGTACGGCGTGCCCGCGATGCGCCACGAGCCGCCGCGCCGCTTCCGCGTCACGGGCGCGGGCATCCGGCCCGGCGCGCGCCTGGGGCTCGTCGTGCCGACCTGGCTGCCCGCGCCGGCCGATCCCTACCACGTGCTCGAGCTCGACCTCGTCCCGACCGCGCACGAGATCGGCGGACGGCAGGTGTGGGAGAGCGTGCAGGAGCTCGACGCGCACCTGCAGATGGCCTTCCTGAACGGCGGGCCGTTCCGGCCCGAGGTGCAGCACGTGCTCGAGCGCGACCCGCTGGCGGATCCCGGCCAGCTCGACCCGGCGCTCTACAACAGCTACCTGCCGGTCGTGTGGAACACCGGGGCGCCCTTCCTGCCCGCCGGCGCGAGCTGGCAGACGCTGCGCGTGCAAGCGGGTCGCTGAGCCACGAGGCTCGAGGGCCTCGCGTCTCGCGAGGACCCTCGAGCCTCGTGGCTCAGCGCCGCGGCCGCATGGCCGCGGCCGGCGCGCCAGCGCCGTGGCGCCGCAGGCGCGACCCCATCGTCGCGCAGCGACGGAAGCACGTGTAGACCGTCGTCGCCAGCCCCGCCATGGGAGCCGCGAGCCGAGCGCCGCCACGCTGGCTTGTGGGCGCAGGTCTCGGGATTCTTTCCGGCTCATGGCCTCCCGCCCCGGTCCGGCGTGCGCGCCGGCCGGGGCGCAGCGGCCGGTCTCGGGGACCGGGCTCCCCCGCGGGCTGCAAACCCGTCGAGGACGCTGGACAGGCGCCCTGCCGGGTTCGACTCCCGGCCCGGCCTCTCCGCCGCGCGCGCGGCGCCTTTCGCGGCGCGGCGCATGCGCGCGCGCGGCGCGCCTGGCATGGTGGCGCGCATGACGCGCGCGAGCGGAGCGGGGAAAGCGCTCGGCCCGGCCATGCTGACCGCGCTCGTGGTCGGGAACATGGTCGGCTCGGGCGTGTTCCTGCTGCCGGCCTCGCTGGCGCCCTTCGGCGGCGTCAGCGTCCTCGGCTGGGTCGTCACGGCCGCGGGCTCGGCCTGCATCGGGCTCGTGCTGGCGCGCCTGGCGCGCCGGCGGCCCGAGGCCGGCGGCCCGTACGCCTACACGCGCGCGGCGTTCGGCGAGCTGGCCGGGTTCCTCGTCGGCTGGGGCTACTGGATCTCGTGCTGGTGCGCGCAGGCGGCGATCGCCGTCGCCATGGTCGGCTACCTCGCGAAGCTCGCGCCGGCGCTCGAGAGCCCCGCGGCCGGCGGCGCGGCCGCGATCGGCGCGATCGCGCTCCTGTGCGCCGTCAACGTGCGCGGCGTGCGCGAGGCGGGCGGCGTGCAGCTCGTCACGACCGTGCTCAAGGCGCTGCCGCTCTTGGCCATCGCCGCATTCGGGCTGGCGCGCTTCGATCCCGGCCTGCTCGAGCCGTTCAACCCGACCGGCGAGCCGCTGGCGCGCGCGGTGCGCGGCTGCCTGGCGCTCACGCTGTGGGCCTTCCTCGGCTTCGAGTCGGCCTCGGTCGCCGCCGAGGACGCCGAGGACGCGCGCCGCGACGTGCCGCGCGCGACGCTCGTCGGCATCGCGCTCGTCGCGGCGCTCTACCTCGCGAGCACGCTGGCGGTGCAGGGGCTCGTCCCGCGCGAGACGCTGGCGCGCTCGAGCGCGCCCTTCGCCGACGCGGCGCAGATCCTGTGGGGCGAGCGCGCCGGGCGGCTGGTCGCCCTGGGCGCGGCGGTGTCGTGCTTCGGCGCGCTGAACGGCTGGACGCTGGTCGCCGGCCGCCTGCCGCTCGCCATGGCGCGCGACCGGCTCTTCCCGGCCGCCTTCGCGCGCGCGCCGCGCGGCACGCCCGCCCTCGCGCTCGTCGTGTCGAGCGCCCTGGCGGTCGGGCTCGTCCTCGCGGCGCGCTCGGGGCATGGGACGCTCGTCGGCATGTTCGACGAGATGATCCTGCTCGCGACGCTCTCGACGCTGGTGCCGTTCGTGTTCTGCGCCATGGCCGAGATCCTGCTGCGCGCGCGCGACGCCGCGCCCGGCGCGCCCGCCGCGCGCTGGGCCACGCCGGTGGCGCTCTCCGCCTTCGCCTACTCGCTGGTCGCGATCGAGGGCGCCGGCGACGAGGCGGTCGCGCGCGGCTTCCTGCTGCTCCTCGCCGGCATCCCGCTCTACGTGCTGGCGCGCCGCCGGAGCTGACGCGGGAGAGCGGCGCGGGCCGCCCGGCGCGGCTACCATGCTGCAACTCTCCCGGGAACCAGTTCGGTGTCCCCCTGGGAGCCCGTGGTCCCTGGGCCGCGGGCTCCCCCTCTCCCGGGCGGCGCGGCGCGCAGCGGTGTACGCTCGGCGCATGAAGCTCGCCGCTCTGCTCCTCGTCGCTCTCGTCGGCTCGCCCGTCGCCGGTCCGCAGGAGGAGCCCGACGACGCCGCGCTGCTCCAGGCCTGGGAGTCGCTCGCGCGCAGCAAGAGCCGCAAGGAGAAGGTGGCGAAGGCGTTCCTGGCGAAGGTCGAGGCGCTGGACAGCGAGCAGCTCCAGCTCGTGCGCGAGCTGTGCCAGGACGCCAAGAAGCCGAAGAAGCCCGGCAAGCCGCCGTACTTCGACCCGAGCGAGCACCTGCGCAACCAGCCCGTGCGGCGCAAGGCGGTGGACCCCGAGGACGAGCGCTACCTCGCGGTGCAGCGGCGGCTGCTCGGCGACCCGAGCGGGCGCGCGCTGCGCTGCGCCTATCGCTACGACTGGTACGAGCGCGCCGTCGTGAAGACGGGCGAGCCGGACGACCCCGAGCTCGTGTTCCACAACGCGCTCTGCGGCTACCCGCCCGGCCTCGACCTGGCGCGCGCGCAGGCGCTCGCGCGGCTGGACCGCGGCGACGAGGAGGCGACGCTGCGCGCCTTCGCGAACAGCTACACCGACCGCGCCGGCGGGCTCTACCCGGGCATCACGCTGTACGACGCGTGGCTCTCGGGGCAGACGGTCGAGATGCCCGACGTGGACGCGCTCGGGATCGTGCACACGCTGCTCGACGACTGGAAGACGTGGCCCGATCCGGTGCCCGACGACCGGCACGACGCGCTCTACGCGAAGCTGGGCGAGCTCTTCGCCCGCGCGCGCGACTGGCGCGAGCCGCGCGAGTCGCTGGCCGACACGCTGCTCGTCGCCGACCCCGTGCCGCGGCGCGGCTACGAGTCGCTGCACGGGAACTTCCACGCGCTGTGGGCCAAGCACGGCTCCGACGTCGGCGCGCTGGCGGCCGAGTTCCCCGGCGTGGACGGCTGGCGCCCGTGGGTCGAGGCCTGGGTCGAGACGTGCAAGACCGTGCCCGGCGTGTGGGAGGAGGGCCAGGCGCGCGCCAAGCGGCTGGAGGAGAGCGCCGCGCTGGTGCGCGCCGCGCTGGCGCAGGCGATGCGCGAGCAGGGCGTCCTGGACGACTGACCGCCGGGAACGGGCCTCGGAGGCGCGGGGGAGCGCGCCGACGAGGAGGCGGTGACCTCAGACGCATCCCTCACCACCTCACGAGCGAGATCGTCGTAGACCGGGTGCAGATCGGTGCTTCGCGACCGAAGCGCGTGCAGGCGACCTCGAGCAGGTCGTCGAACCCGGTGAGGGAGCGAAGTGCCGAGCTGCGCCCGGGATGCGGCGATGTCGCCGTGGGGTGGTGAGGGATGCGTCTAGCGCGGCGCGTCCGGCTCCGGCGCTCCGGCCGCGGCGCGCGCCCCGTCGGCCGGCGCCTCGAGCCCCCGCTCCAGGTCCTCGGCCCGGCGCAGGTGCTCGGTGACCGCGCGCCGCGCGTCGCGCAGCGCGGGCACCAGGTCGGGCGTCGCGTGGCGCTCGAACACCGTCAGCGCGTCCTTCGCGCGGCGCTGCCCGGCGATCGCCATGGCCAGGTAGCAGCGGTCGAAGCTCCCGTCGTCCTTCTGCTTGAGGACCGTGCGCGCGGAGTCGAGGTGCTCCCGCCCGAGCTCCTGCACGAGGGGGAGCGCGTCGATCGAGCGCGTGCGCGAGGACCCCGCCTCGCGGGCCGCGCCCTCGGCGGGGTCGCCCTCCGCGGCACCGCTGCGCTGGCGCTCGGCCGCCGTGGCCGAGGCACCGCTCTCGCGATAGCCCACCGCCGCGGCGAAGGGCTCGAGCGCGCGCGCGACGGCGCGCCGCTCCTCGATCACCGCGCTCGCCAGGGCCTTCACCGCGGGATCCTGCGCGCGCTGCTCGGCGACCTGCGCCAGCTCGACCTCGCTCTGCCCCTCGACGAGCAGCCACGCGGCGAGCAGGCCGTCTCCGCGATCGAGCTCCTCGGGCCGGGATGCGCTCGCGCCGGCCCGTCCGGCGGGAACGGAGCGCGGATCCTGGAGGGCGAGCAGCGAGGCGGCGAAGGCGGTCGCGAGGAAGGCGTGTCGCATGGCGGTCTCCGTTGGTGCGGGACGGGTCGGTCGAGGCCCGCCAGCCTCGTGCAAGACCCGTACCGCGCGCGGCGCGGCGAGCGGCCCCCTCCCGGCCGCGCGGGCGTCCTCCGCGCCGCGCCCGCGACTCGCTTTCTACATTCGTGCGGCGCGCCGCGCCGCCGTCGCCGCTCGGATCCGGGCCCGCGCCGCGCCGCGCGCGCATCCCGCGCCGCGAGGCGCTGGACCGGTCCTTGCTGGCGGGGGGACAGTCCCGCGCGGCCGATCGAACGCTCCGCGCGCATCCCGAGGCGACACACCACTTTCCGACCATGGCGACCCGCAAGACCCCGAACGAAGAGCGCGTGACCGACCTCCTCTACCAGGCCCTCGAGACCGAGCTCGGCGGCATCGAGATCTACGAGAAGGCGCTCGAGTGCGTGCAGGACGACGACCTGCGCGAGGAGTGGGAGGAGTACCTGGAGCAGACCCGGAAGCACGCCGAGGTCGTGCAGGAGGTCCTGGAGGCCTTCGAGCTCGACCCCGACGAGGAGACGCCCGGCCGCACGGTCGTGCGCCACGTCGGCGAGCAGCTGGTCGAGGCGATGCGGATGGCGCTCGAGGTCGGGCCCGAGGCGGCCGAGCTGGTGGCGACCGAGTGCGTCACCATGGCCGAGACCAAGGACCACCAGAACTGGAGCCTGCTCTCCGAGGTCGCGCGCAAGCTCGAGGGCGAGCGCAAGAAGCGCCTCGGGGCCGCCTGCAAGGCGGTGGAGGGCGAGGAGGACGAGCACCTCTACCACAGCGCCGGCTGGTCGCGGGAGCTGTGGCTGCAGGCGCTCGGGCTCGACGCGCGCATCCCGCCGCCCGAGGAGGAGGAGGACGTGAAGAGCGAGGAGGAGGCGGCGGCCGCGAAGAAGAAGGCCAAGCGCAAGCGCGCGCGCGCCGGCTGAGCGCCGCCCGCGGGCGGCGGCCGCCCCGCGCGCCGCCGCCCGCGTCGGGGCGCGCAGCATGGACTAGGATGGGGGCCGCGATGCCGCTCGCCTCGTTCCATCCCGTCGTCCGCCGCTGGTTCGAGGAGACGCTCGGCGCGCCCTCGCCCGCGCAGCGCCAGGGCTGGCCCGCCATCGCGAGCGGCGCGCACGTCCTGATCTCGGCCCCGACCGGGTCGGGCAAGACGCTGGCGGCCTTCCTGTGGGCGATCGACGGGCTGCTGCGCCGGGGCGCGGCGCTCCGCGACGAGACGAGCGTGCTCTACGTCTCGCCGCTGCGCGCGCTCGCGAACGACGTGCAGAAGAACCTCGTGCGGCCGCTCGCGGAGCTGCGCGCGCTCGATCCCTCGCTGCCGGAGGTGCGCGTGCTCGTGCGCTCGGGCGACACGCCCGCGCGCGAGCGCGCGCTGATGGCGCGGCGGCCGCCGCACGTGCTCGTGACGACGCCGGAGAGCCTGGCCATCCTGCTGACGAGCGAGGGCGGCCGGGGCATGCTCGAGACGGTGCGCACGGTGGTCGTGGACGAGGTCCACGCGCTGCTCGGCGACAAGCGCGGCGCGCACCTGGCGCTCTCGCTCGAGCGCCTGGCCGCGCTGTGCGGCGAGCCGCAGCGCATCGGGCTGTCGGCGACGCAGAAGCCGCTCTCCGCGGTCGGCGCGTTCCTGGCCGGCGTCGGCCGCCCGTGCACGCTCGTCGACGCCGGCACGTACCGCGCGCTCGACCTGGCGCTCGAGCTGCCGCCCTCGCCGCTCGAGCCCGTCTGCTCGCACGAGACCTGGAGCGAGATCCACCGCCGCCTGGTCGAGCTCGTGCTCGAGCACCGCACCACGCTCGTCTTCGTCCAGACGCGCAAGCTGGCGGAGCGCGTCTCGGCGCAGCTCGCGCTCCTGCTCGGGCCCGAGCGCGTGACCTGCCACCACTCGAGCCTGTCGAAGGAGCGCCGGCTGGACGCCGAGCAGCGCCTGAAAGAGGGCGCGCTGCGCGCGCTGGTCGCCACCGCATCGCTCGAGCTCGGGATCGACGTCGGCGACGTGGACCTCGTGTGCCAGCTCGGCACGCCGCGCTCGATCGCGACCTTCCTGCAGCGCGTCGGGCGCGCCGGCCACGGCGTCGGGCGCACGCCGAAGGGCCGCCTCTTCCCGCTCACGCCCGACGAGCTGGTCGAGGCCGCCGCGCTGTTCCGCGCGCTGCGCCTGGGCGAGCTCGACCGCACGCCCGAGCCGCGTCCCGCGCTCGACATCCTGGCGCAGCAGGTCGTCGCCGAGTGCGCGGCGCGCGACTGGCCCGAGGACGAGCTCTTCGAGCGCCTGCGCCGCGCGCACCCCTACCGCGACCTCGCGCGCGAGGACTTCGAGGCCGTCGTGGCGCTGCACGTCCAGGGGCGCGGCGCGCTCCTGCATCGCGACGGCGTCAACCGCCGCCTGCGCGGCACGCGCCGCGCGCGCCTGACCGCGATCACCTGCGGCGGCGCGATCCCCGACACGACGCAGTACCAGGTCGTGCTCGAGCCCGAGGGCACGCCGGTGGGCACGCTCGACGAGGACTTCGCCGTCGAGTCGAGCGCCGGCGACGTGTTCCAGCTCGGCAGCGCGTCGTGGCGCATCCTGCGCGTCGAGCGCGGCGTCGTGCGCGTCGCCGACGCGCGCGGCGCGCCGCCCACGCTGCCCTTCTGGGTCGCCGAGGCGCCCGCGCGCACGCGCGAGCTCTCGGCGCAGGTCTCGCTGGTGCGCGAGCACGGCGCGGACGAGGCCTGGCTCGAGCGCGAGTGCGCGATCGGGGCCGAAGCCGCGGCCGAGCTGGCGCGCTACCTGCGCGAGGCACGCGAGGCGCTGGGCGCGATGCCGACCGAGCGCCGCTGGGTGCTGGAGCGCTTCTTCGACGAGTCGGGCGGCTCGCAGCTCGTGCTGCACGCGCCGCTCGGCGGGCGCGTCAACCGCGCGCTCGGGCTGGCGCTGCGCAAGCGCTTCTGCCGCCACTTCGGCTTCGAGCTGCAGGCCTCGGCCGTCGAGGACGCCGTCTTGCTCTCGCTCTCGCCGCAGCACAGCTTCCCGCTGGCGGAGGTGTTCGACTACGTGCGCGCGCGCGCCGCGCGCGACCTGCTCGTGCAGGCGGTGCTCGTCACGCCGCTCTTCGAGGCGCGCTGGCGCTGGAACGCCTCGCGCTCGCTCGTCGTCGAGCGCTGGCAGGGCGGCAGGCGCGTGCCGCCGCCGCTCCTGCGCATGCGCGCCGACGACGCGCTGGCGCGCGCCTTCCCCGACGCGGTCGCGTGCGGCGAGAACCTGCCCGCCGGCGACCTGCCGGTGCCCTGGGACCACCCGCTCGTGCGCCAGACGCTGGCCGACTGCCTCGAGGAGGCGCTCGACGCCGCCGGGCTGGTCGAGCGGCTGGCGGCGCTCGAGGAGGGCGCGATCGAGCGCGTCGCGGTCGACACGCTGCAGCCCTCGCCGCTCGCGCGCGGCGTGCTCTCGGTGCGCCCCTACGGCTTCCTCGACGACGCGCCGCTCGAGGAGCGCCGCACGCAGGCCGTGCTCGCGCGCCGCGTGCTCGCGCCGCGCGGCGCCGACGCGCTGGGCGCGCTCGATCCGGCCGCCGTCGAGATGGTGCGCGCGCAGGCCTGGCCCGCGCCGCGCGACGCCGAGGAGGTGCACGAGGCGCTGTGCTGGATGGGCTACGTCGCCGCCGACGAGGCCGCGCGCCACGGCTGGGAGGCCTGGCTGGCGGAGCTCGCGCGCGCCGGGCGCGTCGTGCGCGAGGGCGAGCGCTGGTTCGCCGTCGAGGCCACGCGCGAGCCGCTCTCCGTGCTGCGCGCGCGCATGGAGCTCGTCGGGCCCGTGCTCTCCGACGACCCGCTGCTCCTCGAGCTGGAGCGCGAGGGCGCGGTGATGCGCATCCCCTGGCAGGGCGCGACGGGCTGGTGCGACCGGCGCCTGCTCGCGCGCATCCAGCGCGCGACGCTCGACGCGCTGCGGCGCGAGATCGAGCCCGTGGCGACGGCGGTCTTCCTGCGCTTCCTCGCCGCCTGGCAGCGCTTCGACCCCGAGCACCGCGGCGAGGGCCCCGAGGGCGTGCGCGCGGCGATCGAGCGCCTGGCCGGCTTCGAGGCGCCGGCCAAGGCCTGGGAGCGCCGCCTGCTCGCGCCGCGCGTGAAGGGCTACCGGCCCGAGTGGCTCGACCGGCTCGCGTTCGCGGGCGAGGTCGCCTGGGGCCGGCTCTTCGGCAGCGGCAACGCGCCGCTGCGCAGCGCGCCGATCGCGCTCTTCCCGCGCGCCGAGCGCGCGGCCTGGCTGGCGCTGGCCGCGCCGACGGCGGCGGACGAGCTCTCCTGGCCGGCGCGCGCCGTGCACGAGGCGCTGGCGGCAGAGGGCGCGCTCTTCACCGACGACCTGGCGCGCGCGACGCGGCTGCTCGGCGCCGACCTCGAGCGCGGGCTGGGCGAGCTCGTCGCGCGCGGGCTGGCGAGCTCCGACTCCTTCGCCTCGCTGCGCGCGTTCCTGCTGCCGGCGCACCGGCGCAAGGCGCCGATCGCCGCGGCGGGACGCTGGAGCCTCTTCCGCCGGCCGGAGGCCGCGGGCGGCGCGCCCGACGCCGAGTTCGCCGTGCGCGCGCTCGTGCGCCGCTACGGCGTGCTCCTGCGCGCGCTGCTCGAGCGCGAGCGGCTGCCGCTCCCCTGGCGCGAGCTGCTGCGCGCCGCGCGCGCGCTCGAGCTGCGCGGCGAGCTGCGCGGCGGCCGCTTCGTCGCGGGCTTCGCGGGCGAGCAGTTCGCGCTGCCCGAGGCGGTCACGCTGCTGCGCGCGGCGCGCAAGCGCGAGGGCGCGGAGCTGCCCGTCCCGGCGCGCGAGGATCCGCTGGCCCTGGACGGCCTGCTCGTCCCGGGCCAGCGCGGCGCGCCCGGCGCGACGCCCGCGGCGGCGCTCGACCGCGAGCCCGTGTAAAGGGCCGCCCGGCGCGCTCGCGCCGGCTCCGGGGCGGCTTGCGCGCGCGGCCGCGCGAGCGAGAATCGGCGCCATGGAAGCGAGCCCGACCACCTCCAAGAGCCGCGAGCGCCCGACCGTCCCCTGCCCCCGCCCGCGCCAGGACCAGGTGGCGCCCTACCACTGGACCTACGTGGAGCTCGTGCGCGACGACGACGTGCTGGTCGCGCTCGAGCGCGAGGGCCGCGCGACGGCGCGCCTGCTCTCCGGCCTCGACGAGGCGCGCGGCGAGCACCGCTACGCGCCGGGCAAGTGGAGCGTGAAGGAGCTCGCCAGCCACCTCGTCGACACCGAGCGCGTCTTCGCCTACCGCGCGCTGCGCGTGGCGCGCGGCGACCGCACGCCGCTCCCCGGCTACGACCACGACGCCTACGTGCGGAGCGCGCGCACCGCGGCGCGCACGCTGGGCTCGCTCGTGGACGAGCTCTTGGCCGTGCGCGCGGCCTCGCTGGCGCTCTTCCGCAGCCTCGACGCCGAGGCCTGGCGGCAGACCGGCACGGCGAACGAGCTCCCCGTCCTGGCCGCGACCTTCCCCTGGCTGACGCTCGGCCACGAGCTGCACCACCGCGAGGTGCTGCGGCAGAAGTACCTCTGAGGCCGGCCCGCCGGGGGGCGGAAACGCTTGCCGGGGAGCGGCTCGCGTCAACGTTCCTTGACGCTCGGCGGCGGCGCGCGCGGGGCCTCTCCGGCTCCATTGCGCACTCCCTGGGAGCGCCCTAGACTCGCGCTGGATCGCTCTGCTCGGGGCGATCCGTCACCACCCCCCGCCTGGCACCCCGAGGAGGTCCGGCTTGCGTTCCCATCGATCCGTCGTCCGGGGCAGCGTCGTGTCCATCTGCGCTCTCGCCGTGTGCGCGTCCGTCGCGGCCGCGCAGGGCCCGCTCGGCTCCCAGCAGCGCACGCAGAAGATCAGCGACCTCGAGGGCGGCTTCGGCGGCACGCTGGCGAGCTTCGACTTCTTCGGCGCGTCGGTGGCGACGATCGGCGACGTGGACGGCGACGGGCTGGCCGACGCGGCGGTCGGCTCGCGCGACCGCGCGGCGCTCGGCCGGGACTCCGTGTGGGTCCTCTTCCTGAACGCCGACGGCACGGTGCGCGAGGAGCGCGAGATCACGATCGGCCCCGGCCGCACCGACGTCATGGAGGACTTCGACTTCCTGGCGCCGGCGGTCGCGGCCCTGGGCGACCTCGACGGCAACGGCGTCCCCGACCTCGCGATCGGCGAGCGCGACTCGGACGACGGCGGCTACCAGCGCGGCGCCGTGCACCTGGTGCTGTTGCAGGCCGACGGGAGCGTGCTCGACTCGATCGCGATCAGCTCGACGCAGGGCGGCCTGAGCGGGCCGCTGCAGAACGGCGACCGCTTCGGCGCGGCCCTGGCCGTGCTCGAGCCCAGCGCGAAGGGCGCGCTGCTCGACCTCGCCGTCGGCGCGAGCGGCGACGACACCGGCGGGTTCCAGCGCGGCGCGGTGTGGGTGCTGTCGCTCGGGAGCGGCGGCGCGATCGTGCAGGAGCGCAAGATCGCGCAGGGCCTGGGCGGCTTCGCCGGCAATCTCGCGAACCGCGACCATTTCGGCGCCTCGCTGGCGGCGCTCGGCGACCTCGACGGCGACGAGCGCGGCGAGCTCGCGGTCGGCGCCCCCGACGACGGCGCGGGCGCGGTCTGGATCCTCTACCGCGACGCGAGCGGCCTCGTCACGGGCCAGCAGAAGATCGCGGACGGCGACTTCCCCGGCGCGCTCGACGCCTTCGACGCCTTCGGCACGGCGGTCGCGACGCTGGGCGACCTGAACGCGGACGGCACGGAGGACCTCGCGGTCGGCGCGCCCGGCGACGACGACGGCGGCCAGAACCGCGGCGCGGTGTGGCTCCTCTTCCTGGACGCGGACGGCGGCGTGCAAGACTCGCTCAAGCTCTCCGACGCCGACCCGGGCTTCGCCGGCCGGCTCTCCGACCGCGACGCGTTCGGCCGCTCGCTGGCCTTCGTCGACGACCTCGACGCGAACGGCCTGCCCGAGATCCTGGCCGGCGCGCCCGGCGACGACGACGGCGGCCTCGCGCGCGGCGCGGTCTACGCCGTCTTCTTCCAGTTCCCCGACGCGATCGTCAGCAACGGGAACGGCATCAACGCGCTGGCGCTGCAAGGCGGCACGGAGCCGCCGCAGCTCGGGCACGTCTGGGATCCGATCCTCGACGAGTCGCTCTTGCCCGAGGCGGGCGGCATCAGCTTCAACATCATCGGCGCCTCCTCGTTCCCGCTCAGCCAGAGCATCACGGTGGACAACCCGAACGTGATGGGCGAGCTCCTGATCGACCTGGCGCAGCTCCAGCTCACGCAATCGGTCCCGCCGGGCGAGCGCTTCGCGCTCCCGATCCCGAACAACGTCCAGCTCGTCGGCCTCGACTGCTTCACGCAGGGCGTGGCCGTGCGCGGCTCGCGGATCTTCCTGACGAACCGCCTGGACGTGGTGATCGGGTTCCCGCCGTCGGCTCCCTGAGCGAGCGTCCCGGTCGCTCAGGGACCGCGGCGCCGCGACCGGCGTGCGCCGTGCCGGAGGGCTGCCCCGAACGTCGGCCGCTCTCGCCGCCCACCTGAGCGCGTCGCCGAGCCCTACCGCCGCGTGCGTCGGCGGGCCTCGATCTCGTCCACCAGCGCCGCGCGGCGCGGACGCGCCGGATCCGCCACCGGCGTGCGCTCGACCAGCTCGCGCCCCAGCGCGAGCGCGTCGTCGAGCTGGCCGCGGTCGCGCAGCAAGCGCACCAGGTCCTCCTGGATCGTGAGCGTCTGTGGGTGCGTGGGACCGAGCGCGCGCTCGAAGCCTGCCAGCGCCTCCTCGACCATGGGCTGGGCCTCGTCGAAGCGCCCCTGCTTGGCGAAGACGGCGGCCAGGCCGAAGCGGCAGCCGAGCGTGCGCAGGTGGTCGGGGCCGAGCGCGGCCTGCGCGCGGTCGACGGCCTCGGCGAGCAGCGTCTCCGCCTCGTCCAGACGGTTCTGGAGCTGGTGCAGCCCGCCGAGCCCGATCAGGAGCGCCAGCGTGTCGGGATGGTCCAGGCCGAGCACCCGGCGGTGGCGCTCGAGCGCGTCGCGATAGAGCGTCTCCGCCTGGCGGTAGTCGCCGCGGCGCACCCCCAGGTAGGCGCGGTCGGCGAGCGACCAGAGCGTCTCGGCGTGGTCCTCGCCCAGCACGCGGCGGCGGCCCTCGTACGCGGCGCGCAGGTGCTCGTCCGCCTCGTCCAGGCGGCCCGCCTGCTGCTCGACCACGCCCAGCTCGTTCAGCGCGCGCAGCGTCGCGGGGTGGTCGTCGCCGAGCGCGACGCGGTAGCCCGGCAGCGCGCGGCCGAGCAGGCGCAGCGCCTCGGGCAGGTCGTCCTGGTCCCGGCACACGCGCGCCAGGTCGAGCGTGGTCTGCAAGGTGTCGGGGTCGTTCTCGCCCAGGACGCGCCGGCGGTCGGCGAGCACCGCCTCGTGCAGCGCGCGCGACTCGCCGAAGCGCGCCTGGACGCGGTAGAGCCGCGCCAGGTCGTTCCGGGTCTCGAGCGTCTCGCGGTCGTCGTCGCCGAGCACGCGCCGCTCGGCGGCCAGCGTCTCGTCGAAGAGCCGCTGCGCCTCCGGCCACTCGCCCAGCGAGCCGACGGTGCGCGCCAGCGCGCCCGCGACGCGCAGCGTCTCGGGGTCGTCGGGCCCCTGGCGCCGCAGGTGCTCGTCGAACGCGCCCTGGAGCAGCGCGCGCGCCTGCTCGAACAGCCCGAGCTCGTGGTAGGCGCGCCCCATCGTCTCGCTCAGCCGCGCGCGCACGAGCGGGTCGGCGTCGAGCTCGCTCGCGATCGAGCGCGCGCCGCGGTCGAGCAGGTCCTTGGCGGTCACGAGCGCGCCGCGCGTGCGCGCCGGGTCGGGCGACTCGAACAGGCCGACCAGGAACGCGACCACGCGCTCGGCGCCGTCGCGCTGGCGCGTGACCTCCTCGGCCGTGCGCTCGGCGACCAGCCGCGCCGCGCCGGCCTCGGCGCTGGCCTTCACCTCGGCCTCGTTCGCGCGCGCCAGCGCCTCGTTCGACTCGGCCAGCCGCTTGTTGGCGCGCGCCTGCACCCAAGAGACGCCGCCCAGGCCGCCGAGCGCGACGACGGTCGCCGCCGCGATGGCGGCGGCCACGCCGCGGTTGCGCCCGATCCACTTGCGCAGCTCGGCCAGCGCGCCCTGCTCGTACGCGCGCACGACGCGCCCGTCGAGGTACGCCGAGAGGTCGTCGGCCAGCGCTTGCGCGCTCGGGTAGCGCGCCGCCAGGTCGCGCTGCATGGCCTTCTCGCAGATCGCGACGAGCTCGGGCGGCGCGGCCGGCGCGCGCTCCGCGAGCGGCTCGGGCGGCCCGTCCTTCACCATGTCCCACACCGCGTAGGGGCTGGGCTTCTTGCCCGGCGGCACGTAGGGCATGTGGCCGGCGAGCAGGTGGTAGAGCATCGCGCCCAGCGCGTACACGTCGGTGCGCTCGTCCAGCGCCTCGAGCTCGCCCAGCGCCTGCTGCGGCGACATGTAGGCCGGCGTGCCGACCACGTCGCCGTCCATCGTCTCGAGCAGCGAGCCGCCGCCGCCCGTCTCGCGCACGTCGCCGCGGTCGGTGCGGATCAGGTTGAGCGACGTCGCGTCGCGCCGGCGCACGCGCAGGTCCTTCTTGTCCGTCCGGCCCATCACGCGCGCCAGGCCCCAGTCCATCACGTAGACCTCGCCGTAGCGCCCGACCATCACGTTGGCCGGCTTGAGGTCGCGGTGGATCACGCCCTTGTCGTGGGCGTAGGCCATGGTCTCGCAGATCCGGTGCAGCGCGCGCACGGCGCGCGCGCGCGTCCACCCGGCCTCGCCGGCGTGCACGTGCGCGAAGATCGCCTCCAGGTTCTCGCCGCGCACGAGCCGCATCGTGAAGAACACGCGGCCCTCGTCGTCCAGGCCGAGCTCGTGCACGGGCACGATGCCCGGGTGGTCGAGCTGGCCCGTCACCTGGGCCTCCTCGAGGAAGCGCGCCAGCGGCAGCTCGGCGCTCGAGTCGAGGCTGCGCGTCTCGCGCCGCGGCGCGCCCGAGGTCAGCGCCACCTTCATCGCCAGCGTGCGGCGCAGGTCGGGATCCCACACCTTGAGGATCGCGCCCATCCCGCCGCGCGCGACCTCCTCGAGCACCTCGTAGCGCGACTGGCGCGGCAGGCGCAGGCCCAGCCGCTCGATGACCGAGCGCGCCAGGCTGTCCGCCACCGGCTGCGGCTTGGGCTCGATCACGATGGCCGGGTCGAGCTCGGCGCCGAAGCGCTCGCGCAGCCGCTCCGCCACGCCGCGTCCCTGCCCCAGCGCGCGGTACACGCCGCGCACGCGCTGCCAGTCGGCGTGCACCAGCGCGAGCTCGGTGACCAGGCCCGGGTGGCTCGCGCACAGCCGCTCGAGGTCCACGCTCTCGTCGGGGCCCAGGCGCGCGACCTCGTGCGCGTAGAGCGACTCGGCGCGCGCGCGGCTCTCGCGCTCGGCGGCTCCGGGCACCATGCGCGGATGATAGCCGAGCCGGGCTCCCCTTCGCCGGGCCATGGCGCAACGGCACGTCGCTTGCTCCGTCGTCGCCAGCCACCGGCCGCAGGGTGCGACCGCGTGACAGCCCCGACACTCCCGATCACGCTCCCATGGATCCGCTCACCCTTCACTTGCGCGAGCACCCCGACGTCGCGCGCCTGCTCGAGCGCCTCGCGCAGGCAGTGGCCCGCACCGCAGTGCGCGGCGCGCGGCCGGCGCGCGCGCCGTACCCGCGTCCCCTGGGCCGCCCCGGCCTGCGGAGGGTGGCGCGATGAACGACGCCGCACGCGGCTGCCTGGCCGGCTTCTTGTCGTGGAAGCTCGGCGGCGGGCTGATCACTACCGTGCTCCTCTTCTTCCTGATCTACTCGCTGCTCGGGCACTGCTGAGCCCGGCGCGCGGGAGGTCTCTTCTACAAAGCGGCGGCGGAGCGACGGCCCGATCGGCGCCGCCCCGGAGCGCGAGAGGAGCGCGCGGCCGCACGGCACGGCATCCTTGTTGCCCCGAGCCTCCCGGTCCGCGCGACCGGCGGACCGGCCTGGACGCATGCGGCAGATCCTCACCCGCCACCAGACGGCCATCCGCGGCGCCTCGCTGGCGCTGCTCGCGCTGTCCGTGCTGCTGCTCGTGCGCGCGCTGCCGGTCGCCGAGGGCGTCGAGGCGCTGCGCGCGCGGGTCGCCGGGCTCGGCGCCTGGGGCCTGCCCGCCTTCGCGGGGATCTACGTCGTCGCCGTCGTGGCGCTCGTGCCGTGCGCGCTCCTGACGATGGCGGGCGCCGCGCTGTTCGGCGTCGCGCGCGCGACCGCCGTCGTCTCGGTCGCGGCCACGCTCGGCGCGACGCTCGCGTTCCTGATCGCGCGCCACCTGGCGCGCGCGCGCGTCGAGCGCGCGGCGCGCGGACGCCCGCGCTTCCGCGCCCTCGACGAGGCGCTCGCCGAGGGCGGCTTCCGCACCGCCGCGCTCTTGCGGCTCTCCCCCCTGATCCCGTTCAACGTGAGCAACTACCTCTTCGGCCTGAGCGGCCTCGGCCTCGGCGCGTTCGTGCTCTCGACCTGGCTCGGCACCCTGCCGGGCACGCTGCTCTACGCGCTGCTCGGCCGCGCCGGCGGCGACGCGCTCGCCGGCGGCGACCTCGCGGGCGCGCGCGGCGCCTTCCTCGGCCTCGGGCTGCTGGCGACGGCCGCCGCCACGATCGTGCTGACCGTCGTCGCGCAGCGCAGGCTCGAGCGCGCGCCGGAGACGCCCGCGGAGCCCGACGCGCCGCAGGCGCCGGCCGCGCGCACGCCCGGCCGCACGGCGGCGCTGGCGGCGCTCGCGCTCGGCGCCGCCGCGCTCTCGATCTCCTGCTCGCTGCGGCCGCGCTGGCTGCGCTCGCTCTTCGGCGGCCCGCCCGCCGTCGAGGGCCACGAGGCCCACGAGCGCCGCCCCGACGGGCCGACGGTCGACCACGCGCTGCTCGACGGCTTGCTGCACGCGCACGTGAAGAGCGGCGGCTGGGTCGACTACGAGGGGCTCGCGGCCGAGAGCGAGACGCTCGACCGCTACCTGGCGCTGCTCGCGGCGGTCGACTACGAGCCGCTGGGCCGCGACGAGAAGCTGGCGCTCTGGATCGACGCCTACAACGCCTGCACGCTGCGGCTGATCCTCGACCACTACCCGCTCGCCTCGATCCAGGACATCCCCGAGGACGAGCGCTGGGAGGGCCGCGCGTGGCGCATCGCCGGACGCGAGCGCACGCTGGCGCAGATCGAGCACGAGGAGCTGCGCGCGCGCTTCCTCGAGCCGCGCGTGCACTTCGCGATCAACTGCGCCAGCGTCGGCTGCCCGCCGCTGCGCTTCGAGGCCTACCGCGGCGCGACGATCGACGAGCAGCTCGAGCGCCAAGCGCAGGACGTGCACGCCTCCGACCGCTGGCTCGTGTGGGTGCCCGACCGCGACCTGGCGCGCCTGACGCGGCTCTACGACTGGTACGCGGGCGACTTCGAGCAGGTCGCGGGCAGCGCGCTCGCCTTCGCGGCGCGCTACGCGCCGCCCCTGGCGCAGGCGCTCGCGGACGAGCGCGACGTCGAGGTCGCCTACCTCGACTACGACTGGCGTTTGAACACCGTTCGCAACGCGCCGCAGGACGCGGGCCAGGGGCAGGAGGGCGCGGGCTCCACGAAGGAGCGCTGAGGGGCTGTCCTGCGCAGGCAAGACCCGGCGGCCGCGCTGGCACGCCGGTTGATACGAGGCGGGCATGCAGCTCGTCCGACAGCACCTCCCCCACGGTGGCCGCCTCCTCACGTTCCTCGAGCCTGGCTCCGGCTCGTGCTTCCAGCCGCTCGTCGTGTACCTCCCTCCGGGGTACGCCGCCTGCGACCGGCGCTACCCCGTCGTCTACGGCCAGGACGGCGCGAGCCTGCTCGCGCCCGCGGACGCCGGCGGCTGGAGCGCGCCCGAGCGCCTCGACGCGCTCGCCTGGCGCGGCCTCGAGACGATCGTGGTCGGGATCGGCATCGACCCGCGCTGGCGCATCGCCGCCTACTCGCCGTGGCCCGACCCCGAGCTCGGCGGCGGCGGCGGCGAGCGCTACGTCGAGTTCCTGACCGGCTGGCTGAAGCCGCGCATCGACGCGAGCTTCCGCACCCTCTCCGACCCCGAGCACACGACGATCGTCGGCTCCTCGCTCGGCGGGCTGATCAGCCTGTACGCCTTCTTCCGCCGCCCCGACGTGTTCGGGCGCGCGGCGGCGCTCAGCCCGTCCGTGCACTTCGCCGGCGGCGCGGCGGCGCGCCTGGTCGAGGCCGGGCGGCGCGCGGACGGGCGGCTCTACGTCGACGCCGGCACGCACGAGTTCGGCCGCGCGCGCGGCGGCGGCCCGAGCCTGGCCTCGCACCGCTACCTCGACGGCGTGCGCCACCTGCGCGGGCGGATCGAGCTCGGCGGCTTCCGCGCCGGACGCGAGCTCGGCTACCGCGAGGATCCCGGCGCCGCCCACGCGGCGGCGTGCTGGGGCCGCCGCCTGCCGGGCGCGCTGTCCTTCCTGCTCGGCTGACCGACTGGCGGAGCTTGTCGCTCCCTTGCACGACCCTTGACGCGGGGTCTCTACGCTGCGCGCCTCCATCGCCGAGCACGCGACCTCGGCTCGGTGGAGGACGCACGACGCGTCCACGGAGGGGTGAGCTCCCTCCCTCGAGGGCCGGGGACGGCAGGGTCCCCGGCCCTCGTCCTTTCGGCACCCGGGTCGGCCGGAGCGCCCCGGGAGGCGAACCGGCGGCCGCCACCGCGCGCCGCTCCTTCCCTCGATCGCTCGCGCCGGAGAGGATGACGGCGGGCCGAGGCCCCGACGATGGACGCGGCGGACGCGGGCGCAGAGGACGAAGGCGGGAGCGCGGAGCCCCCGGGCGAGGTGACCCTGCTCCTCCAGCGCGCGCGCGAGGGCGACGAGCGCGCGGGCGAGGCGCTGCTCTCGCTGGTGCACGGCGAGCTGCGCCGGCTGGCGCAGAGCGCGTTCTCCTCGGCCCCGCCGGGGCACACGCTGCAGCCCACGGCGCTCGTGCACGAGGCCTGGATGCGCCTGGCGCGCTCCGAGGGCGGCTGGCAGGACCGCGAGCACTTCTACGCCGTCGCGGCGCGCGCGATGCGCTCGGTCCTGGTCGACCACGCGCGGCGGCGCGGCGCGCTGCGGCGTCAGGCGCCGGGCGCGCGCGTGGAGCTCGACGGCGTCGTCGCCTCCTTCGAGGAGCGCGCGGGCGACCTGGCGGCGCTCGACGCGGCGCTGGAGGAGCTCGCCGCGCGCGACCAGGAGCTGGCGCGCATCGTCGAGCTGCGCTTCTTCGGCGGCATGCAGCACCCCGCGATCGCGCGCGTGCTCGGCGTGCCCCTGCGGCGCGTCGAGCGCGGCTGGAGCACCGCGCGCGCCTGGCTCCTGACGCGGCTCGGCGGGCCGCGCGGCGGCGGCGCCGCGCCGGGCGGACGGGCCGCCCCCGAGCCGGCATGAGCGGCGCGGGGGGAGCGCCGCGCCCGGGCGCGGACGCCGCCTTCGAGCGGCTGCGCGCGGCCTTCGAGGAGGCGCAGGCGCTCGAGGGAGGCGCGCGCGAGGCCTTCCTGGCCGAGCTCGCCGCGCGCGACGCGGCGCTCGCCGGCGAGGTGGCGCGCATGCTCGCCGCCGCCGAGGGCGCGCAGGAGTTCCTGGAGCCGCCGGTGCTCGCGCCGCTCGACGACGAGCCCGCGGCGGCCGGCGCGCGCATCGGCGGCTGCCGGATCGTGCGGCCGCTCGGGCGCGGCGGCATGGGCACGGTGTACGAGGCGCTGCAGGAGCGCCCGCACCGCCGCGTCGCGCTGAAGACGATGAACCCGGGGCTGCTGACCGCGTCGGCGCTGCGGCGTTTCCGCTGGGAGTCGGAGGTGCTGGCGCACCTGCGCCACCCGGGCATCGCGCAGGTCTACGAGGCCGGCGTCGAGACGGGCCCGGGCGGCGTCGAGACGCCCTGGTTCTCGATGGAGTTCATCGATGGCGCGCAAGACCTGGTCGCGCACGCGCGCGAGCGCCGGCTCCCGCGGCGCGCGGCGCTCGAGCTCTTCCTCGCCGTCGTCGAGGCCGTGCACTTCGCGCACCAGAAGGGCGTGCTGCACCGCGACCTGAAGCCGGCCAACGTGCTCGTCGGCCGCGACGGGCGGCCGAAGGTGATCGACTTCGGCGTGGCGCGCGTGGCGCGCGACGGCGAGGAGGCGTTCGCGACGCACACCGGCGAGCTGGTCGGCACGCTCGCGCACATGAGCCCCGAGCAGCTCGGCGGCGACCCGCGCGACGTGGACGCGAAGAGCGACGTGTACGCGCTCGGGCTGCTCTTGCACGAGCTCCTGTGCGGGACGCGGCCGTACGACCTGGCGGGCCTGCCGCTCGCGGACGCCGCGCGCGTGATCCAGGAGCGGCCGCCCGCGATCCCCGCGACGCTCCCCCCGGAGCTGCGCTGGATCCTCCTGCGCGCGCTCGAGAAGGAGCCCGCGCGCCGCTACGCCTCGGCGGCCGAGCTCGGCCACGACGTCGCGCGCGCCCTGCGCGACGAGCCCGTGCTGGCCGGACCGCCGAGCACCTGGTACCGCGCGAGCAAGTTCGTGCGCCGCCACCGCCTGCCCGTGGCGGCCGGCGCGGCGGTGGCCGTGTCGCTCGCCGCCGGGCTGGTGCTGGCCACGCTCAACTCGGTGCGCGCCGCGAACGAGGCGGAGAAGTTCGAGCGCGTCAGCCGCGTGCTGCAGCGCACGCTGGCCTCGGTGCTGCCCGAGGAGCAGGGGCGCGACGCGCGCGTGGTGGACCTGCTCGAGCACCTCGCGCGCGAGATCGACGCGGAGGTCGGCGAGCGCGCCGTCGCCGCCAGCCTGCAGGGCACGCTGGCGCAGAGCTACCTCGCGCTCGGCCTCTACGACGAGGCCGAGGCGCAGGCGACGCGCGCGCTGGCGTCGTGGGACGCGGCCGGGCCGGGCGGCGGCGCGGAGCGCCTCGCGGCCGAGGACGCGCTGGCGCAGGCGCAGATCCGGCTCGGGCGGCTCGACGACGCGGCCGCGAGCGTCGCGCGCGGCCGCGCCGAGGCGCTGCGCGCGGAGGGTCCCGACGGCGAGGCGGCGCTGCGCTTCGACCTGCACGCGGCGGCGATCGCGCTCGCGCGCTCGGACCTCGCGACGGCGCTGCGCGGCGCCGCGGACGCGCGCCAGCGCGCCGTCGCCCGCTTCGGCCCGGACGCCGCGGTCACGATCGAGAGCCTCGAGGTCGAGGTCGACGCGCTGCGCGCCGCGAGCGAGCTCGACCGCGCGCGGGCGCAGGCCGAGGCGCTGCTCGAGGCGCGCCGCCGCCACGACGGCGTGCAGAGCCCGCAGGCGCTGCTCGCCGCCGTGCGCCTGGCGCGCATCGAGCGCGAGCTCGGGCGGCTCCCCGCGGCGGAGGCGCTCTTGCTCGAGACGATCGGCCCTTTGCGCGAGGTCCTCGGCGAGGGCCACGAGCGCGTGCTCGGCGCGCTGAACGACCTGGCCGTCGTCTACTACGAGTCCCACCAGAGCGCCCGCGCGGGCGACCTGTTCGCCTTCGTGCTCGAGGCGCTCGAGCCGCGCTACGCGCCGGACCACCCCGAGGTGCTGCTCCTGCGCCGCAACCTCGAGAGCGTGCGCAACACGCTCGGCGAGGGCACGCAGGCGAGCGAGGCCTCGCTGCGCGCCGTGCTCGAGAGCACGCGCCGGCTGTTCGGGCCCGACCACGTGCGCACGCTCGGCACCGAGCGCAACCTCGGCTTCGCGCTCGTGCGGCGCGGCGACCTGGCGGGCGCGGAGCCCTTGCTCGAGCACGCGCTCGCGACCTGCCGGCGCGTGCTGCCGCCCGACCACGTCCTGACGCTGCACTGCCTGGCCGCGCGCGCCTACCTGCACTTCCAGCGCGGCGAGTACGCGCAGGCGGTGCCGCTCGAGGAGGAGGCGCTGGCCGGCTACCTGCGCCGCCTCGGGCCGACCTCCGAGGACGCACGCCAGACGGCGGCGAACCTGGCCGCCGCTCTGACCTCGTCGGGCCGCGTGGCCGAGGCCATCCCGGTGCTCGAGCGCAGCCTGCGCACCGAGCGCGAGCTGTGCGCGCCCGGCGACCCGCGCCTGCTCGTGATGACGATCAACCTGGGCGACGCGCTCCTGCGCCACGGCGACCTGGCGCAGGCGGAGGAGGTGCTCGCGGGCGGCCTCTCCGCCGCCATCGAGGAGGGGCGCGAGGCCGCGCCGGAGACGCGCCACTGCATGGGCCTCCTGGCGCAGGTGCTCGCCGCCGCCGGGCAGCGCGAGGAGGCGCTGGCGCTGCTCGAGGAGGTCTTCGCCGAGCGCCCCGTCGAGACCGAGCTGCCGCTGCCCGTCCACCTCGCGCTGCGCTGCGACTACGGCGTGCGGCTCTACGAGGCGCGCCGCTTCGACGAGTCCGAGCGCCAGCTCCGCATCGCGGACGAGGCGGCCGCCGGCCTCGGCGCCGGCATCGCCCGCGCCGCGATCCGCGGCGCGCTGGCCGAGCTCTACCGCCGCTGGCAGCGCCCCGACGAGGCCGAGCGCTGGCGCGCGCTCGCGCGCGAGGCGGCGGAGGGCGGCTGAGCGTTGCTCGTCATCCCGTCCTGCCCGGTGCGGATGCGCGGCCGATTCTTCCTCCAGGTCGACGAGCTCGTAGTGCCGTCATCCTCCGCCGCTGCCACCGTCGGCCGGTCACGGACCGAGGATCGGAGTCGAGCGTCGTGGAAAGCCCCGCCGGGCCGGCTCTTCCGTGTCGCGCGCGCGGTCTTCGACCTCACGCCAAGTCCCTGGCGGGCGTCGAGTTGCGCTCGCTCCCCCGCATTTGTTCGTCCGTCGCGGAGAGCGGTGACACGCCCCGGTCAGGGCGGCCGCGACCCGCGCCGCTCCGCCGCGCTCCTCCACCAGACGCCCCCGATCGCATGAAGACCTCCGTCTCCCTCCGCCCCCTCCTGCGCACCGGTGCTGCGGTCGTCCTGGCGACCGCGGGCGCGACCCAGCAGCACGCCCCGGTCTACCCGCCGGGCGTTCTGCCCTGGCCCCAGAGCATGGCCCAGGGAGCCTTCCGCCGCGTGGTGCTGGGCAGCTTCACGTGGGACCACGCGACCCAGGTGCTGGTCCTGCGCGAGGACGACGCCGCCAACCCCCCGGTCAACGTGCCCGTGCTCGTCTTCGACCCCATGGGCTTCAGCGGTGCCTTTCACGAGCTGCCGGTCACCACGAGCTGGACCGACGTCGCCTGCTTCCCGAGCACCGGTGGGAAGGACCGCATCGTCTACACGGACACGGACGGCGACTCCGAGACGAGCACGGACGGCCTGTGGATCGCGTCCTACGACGACTTGGACGGGGGGCTCGAGGACGAGGAGCAGCTCGGCAGCGGGAGCTGGGTCGGCGCGGACCACCTGGTCGTGGTCGACATCGACGCCGACGGCGACCTCGACATCGCCGCCCTCGACGCCATCCGGCGCAACGTGCTGACGATGGAGAACACGGGCGGCGGCAGCTTCACCGGCGGCCCGACCTTCTCCTTCGCGGTCGACGTGACCGCCTTCGCCTTCGGGGACTTCAACCGCAGCTCGACCTCGGTCGAGCTGTGCGTGCTCTTGCCCAACAAGATCCGCTTCTACGACGTCGACACGCAGACGCTCCTCAAGGCCTGGACCGCGAGCGTCGGCGGCGGCCTCCTGACCGCGATGCGGCGCCAGGACGGCCCCGACGGCGACATGGCGGTGATCGCCGCGGACCTGGGCGGGCAGGGCGAGTGGGAGCTCTTCGCCGCCGATGCCGCCAGCCTCGAGCCCTCGATCGACCTGTACCTCGCACCCGACACCGGCAGCCCGACGACCTGGGTGGAGCCGACCTCGCTGACGGCCGTCGATCGCGACGGAGACGGCTACCAGGAGCTGGTCGTGATGCGCGTGCTGGACTTCGCCGCAGCCTATGCCTTCGAAAGCGATTGGGACGACGTGGCCGAGACGCACTTCTCCGGGGCTCACGACCTGTGGGACCTCGACGGGGACCCCGGCACCTCGACGCCCGACGACCGCGCCGCGCCCGCCACGCTGCCCCTGGCGGCCGGGGAGGGTCCGGGAGCCGTGTTCGCGCTCGACTTCGCGAACGTCCTCTACGTGATCCCCGTCATCGGCGGGTCGACCTCGTCGCAGGTGGCGATGGACTACTTCACCGATGCCCACTTCTATCCCTCCGCGGTGTCGGGGGGGACGGTGCGCGTCCGGGTCACGCTGCCCGACGAGCTGGGCGACTTCAACCACGTCCACGTCGTGCTGTGGGAGCAGCCGGATCCCTGGATGGGGAACCAGGTGAGCCGCTTCGCGCTCGCGAGCAAGGTCTTCCCGGTCTCGGAGGCGGCGAGCCCGAACCTGTGGTACTTCGACCTCGAGGTCGACGAGAACGACAACGAGGACGTCTGGACCTCGAAGCGCCACTACTACTTCGTGGTGCGCCTGGTCGAGACGAGCAACTCCGGCTCCTCGGGGCCGGCGACCATCGTGCAGTCCGGGCAGGCGTTCCGCGTCGGCGCGACGGTGCGCACGTCGTGCAGCGACACCGCGTACTCGAGCTACCTCCTCTCGCTCTCGAGCTGGATCGAGGAGGAGGAGGTCCTCCGCATCGGCGAGGGCGTCTGCGGGTACACGGGCGCGCCGGACACCATCGGCGCCTACGTCACCCTGGGCCAGCTGCCGGGCTTCCAGGGCTCGCCGCCGATCCAGCCGTACCCGACCTTCTCGACGATGGTCGGCACGTGGGAGGAGGAGGAGTAGCGTCCCGGGCCGTCGGCGTCAGTCGCCGAAGACCAGCGGGACGTGACCCGCGCCGACGACCTGCAGGTGCGCGGCCTCGAGCCGCGCCCAGGGGTCGTCGGCGGGCTGCTCCGCGCGCGCGCGCCGCAGGGCCTCGGCCGGCGGCGAGCCCGCGCGCAGCTCGGCGTGGACGCGCTCGAAGAGCGCCAGGCTGCGCTCGAGCGCGAGCGGCGCGCGCGTCAGGACGACCGCGCGCGCGCCGGCGGCCAGCACGGCCCCGCCCAGGTGCGCCAGGTCGTCCTCACCGATGCGCCGCGGACCGAGCGCGGTGCCGCAGGCCGCGAGCACGACCAGGCCCGAGAGCTTCAGGCGCTCGAGGTCCTCGCAGCCGAAGAGCGAGGCGCCGTCCGCGTCCGACCCCAGGGCCAGCGCCGCGCCGCGCGTGCGGTGAGGATCGAAGACGCCGTGGGCCAGCACGTGCACGAGCGGGACGTCCTCGAGCGCGAGCGCGCGCACGCGTTCCGGCGTCGCGTCCAGCTCGAGCCGCACCCGGCGGGGATCGAACGCCCGCAGGAGCGGCGCGACGTCGGCGGGCTCCAGGTCGTGCGTCCACAGCCCGGGGAAGCGCGCGCGCACGTCGGCGGCCGGCTCGAGCGAGCCGAGCACGACGAGCTGCGCCGCGTCCGCGTCGCGGGCCCGCTCGCGCTCGGCGGTGGCTCGCCGCACGAGGTGCACGGCGAGCGGTAGCGTCGAGACCTCGTCCACCGCCTGGCGCTCGCCGAGGCGGCGCCCGTCCGCGAGCACGAGCGCCTCCGGCGGCACGCCCTCGAGGCAGCCCGCGCCCGCGATCGTGACCCGGCTCCAGCGCCGGAGCCGCGCGCGCAGCGGCTCGGGCAGGAGCCGCTCGCCCAGCGCGCTGCAGGCGGCATCGATCTCGGTCGCGCGGCGCGACGCGCTCACCTCGCGGCGTCCGGCGAGCGAGAGGTGGTGCGCCATGCGGCCCGCGACGCCCTGGAGCTGGCGGCGCAGGGTCTGGTAGCCCGGGACCTCGAAGACCTCGACCCCGGAGCGGTCGACCGCCAGCACGAGCAGCAGGCGCGCGCCGGGCAGGAACGCGAGCACGCCGCGCTCGTCGCCGTCGAGGAGCGCCGCCCGCAGCGCGCCCTGGTCGGTGTCGCCGAGGCCTTCCGCCAGCGCGACCGAGCCGCGCGCCTGGAGGTCGAGCAGCACGCCGAGCGCGCGCTCCGGTCCGCCCTCGCGCCCGTCGCGCAGGGTGAGCCGCACGAGCTCGACCGCGACCTCGCGCCGGCCGGTCGTGCCGAGGAAGTCGAGGCCGCCGGGCGGCCGCGGGACGGCGGCCCAGACCTCGAGCTGGCGTCGGAAGGCTGCCCCGAGCGCGTCGCGCAGGCGCGCGAGCTCCGCCGCGGGCGCGTCCGCCGCGAGCGCCACGCGCGCCTCGCAGGCCAGCGTCTGCGCGGCGGCTTCGACCGGCACCGACGGCAGGGCCTCGAGCACGGTCCGGGCGCGCGCGACGAGAGCGGCCGCGGGCTCGAGCTCGCCTGCCTCGCAGCGCAGGTCCGCGAGCGCGCGCAGCGCCTGGGCGCGCTGCAGCGGCGCCAGCTCCTGCCGCTCGAGGCAGCCCTCGAGGCGCTCGATGGCCGGCGCGGCGCGGTCCTCGTCGACGCGCGCGAGGGCCGCCAGCGCGGCGCCCTCGTAGAGCTCGAGGAGCGCCCCGGCGGCGTGCGGCAGCGCGGCTCGATCGATGGTCGCCTCGGCGTCCGCCGCTCCGGCCTCGCCCCCCGCGAGCGCGCGCAGCAGGCCCTCGAAGTCCTCGCCGCGCAGGAGGAGGTCGCAGCGGTGCAGCGTGTGCGCGAGGAGCAGAGCGGGGTCGCCGAGCGCGCGCGCCAGGCGGCCCTCCTGGTCGAGGTGCGGGCGCGCCTCCGCCAAGAGGCCCACCTCGAGCAGGACCTG
Organism: uncultured bacterium; assembly: GCA_902826945.1. The sequence continues at coordinate 38,029 of CADEGS010000008.1, forward strand.
GGCGCGCGTCCCGTGCATCCGGGCGCGCACCCAGTCGGGCGAACGCTCCCAGCCGGCCGCGGGGTCGGAGGGGAGCTCGCTCTCGAGCCGCGCGAGCTCGCGCTCGGCCTCCGCCCATTCGCCCGCGAGGCGCAGCGCGTCCGCGCGCGTCAGGCGCAGGAGGGCGTGCAGCTCGAGCTCGACCGGCGCCGCGGCCAGCGCGCGCTCGGCCACGCGCCGCGCGTCGTCCGCGCGGCTCTCCCGCAGCAGACGATCGGCCGCGGCGCAGCCAAGGGTGGCCGCGCTGGCGAGCTCGTCCGCCAGGACGAGCGCCTCGTGGCCGGTCTCGAACCACTCGAGCACGGGCAGCGGCTCGCCGTCGGGGCTCATCAGCGAGCCGATCGCGAGCCAGGCCCAGACGCCGCGCGCCTCGGCGCTGTCGACGAGCAACGGGCCCAGCTCCTCGAGCAGCGCCGCCGCGGCGACCGCGCGCTCGGCGGGCGGCCGGGCCGCGATCGCCGAGGCGCGCTCGGCGTACGAGGGCGTCCCGCCGGCCTGCGCCCCCGGCGCGCCGGCCGCGATCAGCGCGAGGCCCGCCGCGAGAAGCCCTCGGCCGAGGCGCGCGCGGTGCCGTCGGGCGCGACGCGCTCGAGCGTCCAGCGGATCTCGTCCGGCAGGCGCGTCGCCCGTTCGTCGCTCGGCTCCCATCGGTCCTCGGTCGTGATAGGGCTCTCGAGCGCCGGCTCGAGCGCGAGCGGGTCCGCGGCATCGAAGACGCGGACGCGGAAGCGCTCGCCGGCGGCCAGCTCGCCGCGCCATTGGAACACGAGGTCGTCCCCGAACGTGGGACCGGGCGCCACGAGCTCGAGCGTGTCCACGCCGAGCAGGCGCGGCGCGCCGTCCCCCAGCGGATCGCGCCAGGCCAGCCAGCGCACGCCGACGACGGCGAGCAGGAGCGCGGCCGCGCCGAGGGCCAGCGCGGTCCGGCGCCATCGGGCGCGCGGCGCCTGGCCCCCTTGCGAGTGCGCCGCTTCGCCGTGCGGACGCTCGGCCGCCAGCCGCCGCAGCGCGGTCGCGACGCGCTCCTCGCCGGGGGCACTCTTCAGGCCGGCGGCACGCTCGAGGTCGCGGCGGGCCGTGCCGCCCGCCGCGTCGAGCGCGGCCGCCGCCGCACGCAGCTCCGCCAGGCGCTCGCGAGCGCCTGGCTCCTGCATGGCCCGCCGGACGGCGGGGTCGCCCTCGTCGCGCTGGCCGGCGCAGACCTCGGCCAGGAGCTGCCGGGTCGAGGGGTCGAGCTCGGGCGCCGGCTCCCGGGAGCCTTCCGACCACGCTCCGCGCGGGCTCATCGGGGCACCTCCCGGCGCCGGTTGCGCAGGAACGCGCCCAGCCGCTCGAGCCCGCGGTAGTAGCGCGACTTGACCGAGCTGGTCGGCTGGCCGAGGCGCTTGGCGACGGCGTCGAGCGAGAGGTCCTCGAAGTGCCTCATCCGGATGATCTCCGCCTCCTCCGCCGGGACCCGGGACAGGCCGGCGTGCAGCTCCTCGTGTTCGAAGGGCTCCGCTCGGTCGCGCAGATCCGGAGAGCCCTCGTCGAGCTCCTGGTGCCGGCGCCGCTGGCGACGGCGCGCGGCGTTCATCAGCTGCAGGAGGCAGATGCGGTAGACCCAGCCGGCGAGCTCGGAGCGGCCCTCGTACTCGGGAAGCTTCTGCCACACGAGGGCCAGCACGTCCTGGGACAGATCCGCCAGGTCGTGGTCGTCGAGCGGCCGCCCGAGGCGCGCGTTCTGGGCGGCGAGGATGCGCGGCACGCAGCGCATGCGCTCGATCAGGCTCTCCAGCGCGCCCGGCCGTCCGCCGAGGACGTCGCGCACGATCCGCAGGTCACGGTCGGGAGAGGGTCCCATGACAGGGCGTCGCGAGGAGTCTAGCAGCGCGGCGTGCGCGCCTCGTCACGATCGAGGCCCGACAGACGTGCCTCGACGCGGCGCGGCGGCCGAAGAATCCGGCCTTTTCCTCGCTCGGCGACCCGCCGGGATCGCTCGTCCGCGCCGGCGCTGACGGACACGAAGCGGTTCTCGAACCCAGCCTCGAGCGGCGCACGAAGTGTCGGGCGCCGCCTCGACGGCATCCACGCCAAGGAGTGGCACGACGTCATGAAACACCTCAGCCTCGGAGCGCTCGCCGCAGCGCTCCTCGTCACGCTGGCGCCCGCAGCGGGCGCACAGTTCTCCTGCGATCGCGTCTACGTCGATCCCGCGAACGGAAACGACTCGAGCTCCGGAGTGCTGACGGCGCCCCTGGCGACGATCGCGGCCGGCATCCAGCGCATCCAGAGCACGTCGGGGAACGGCACGGTCGTCTTGATGCCGGGGATCTACTCGCTGGCCACGAACGGCGAGGTCTACCCGATCCAGATGGTCCAGGGCATCTCGCTGCAGGGCACGAACGCCCTCAACACGATCCTGGACGCGACCGGCTCGTCGCCCGAGGCCGTGATCCTCTTCCGTCAGTTCAACGCGAGCCAGATCTTCGTCGGGACCTTCGTCAACGGCCTGACGATCACGAACAACGACGCGGGAGCCGGCGTCCGCCTGCGGGGCGACCTCAATCCGATGTCGCCGACGATCTCCAACTGCTTCATCGTCCAGAACTGCGCCGGGATCTCGATGCTCGAGGTCCAGCCGTTCGTCTCGCCTCCGCCGTGGGTGTCTCACGAGCCGACCATCTTCCACTGCACGATCAGCGACAACGAGATCGGCATCCACGACGCGGGAGCGACGAACAACGGCACCACGACGTTCTACTTCGGCATCGGCCGCTCGATGATCGTGAACAGCCTGATCTTCAACAACCAGGTGTGCGACCTCCTGGGGGTCGACGGCGACGACATCATCGGCAGCGCGTTCGCCACCAGCCAGGTCGCGACGACGAGCTGCGGCGGCCAGCTGTACGGCTTCCCGAGCATCTCCGGGCTGAACCCGCCGGTCTCGATCATCAGCGTCGCCGGCGGCACCTCGGCCGATCTCTTCGTCGATCCGAGCGCCTGGGACTACCGGCTGCTCCCGACCACGCCGCTCCTCGACGCGGGCGTGCCCGGGCCGACCTGGACCCTGCCCAACGGCAACCAGGCCATCGTGTCGCTCCTCTGCCACCCCGATGCGACCGAGGTCGACGCCGAGGGGCACGGCAACCCGCGCTTCGAGGGCAACGGTCCCGACGTGGGCGCCGACGAGCGCGGTCAGCTGATCGTCGCGGGCTACGACCCGATGACGACGACCTTCAGCGGGGCCAACCCGGTGCGAGTCATCTACATGAACCCGGCCCCGCCCATCACCGGCAGCGTGATGAAGGCCACGCACTTCCTGACCCAGAGCGCTCCCGGCTACACGAACCAGCAGCCGTTCGGCACGCCGGGCATCAACCCCCTCGGCTCCCAGACGTGCATCCCGCGCGGCGGCTCGCTGTGCACGGGGCTGGCGTGCGTGGACCCGTTGCTCTACGTCTCGGGCTACCCGCAGGTCCAGACGATGGACTTCCTGGGCATCCCCACCTTCACGGCTCTGACGCCCGTGTCGGTGCCCGAGCAGTACTGCCTGGAGATCGTGCCGCGCAACGGGAACGGCTCGCAAGAGACCTGCATGTCCAACCTGCAGTGCTACGTGGTCGCTCCCTAGAGCCCGTCCGCTCCGCGCGCGGCTCGATTCACGACGGCCGCACCGGCTTTCCGCCGGTGCGGCCGTCGGCACGAGAGGGGTCAGGACCCGCCGACGCGGCAGCGGACGGAGTCGGCGGCGAGCTCGACCAAGCCGCGAGTGCGCCCGCGCGTCGCGGCTCGGCCGTGCGCTCCTCCGCGCGCGTCACTCCACGACGCGGCGCGGGTTCCAGGCGGTGATCAGGCGCTGGGCCGCGACGCCGAGGCCGCCCGAGTCGATCGCGCGCACGAGCAGGCGGTAGCTCGTCGTCGCCGGCGCGGTCGGGTCGTCCTGGATCGTGAGGTCCACGAACGGTCCGGTGCCGATCACCGTCGCGGCGCCGCCGGGCAGCTCCTGCAGGCCCCACGAGAAGGAGACCGCGGCGCCGTCCTCGGCGTCGAGCGCGCCGGCGACGAAGCGCAGCGTCTCGCCGCGCGTGAAGGCCAGCTCCTCGGAGCACGCGACGCGCTCGGGGCTCTCGATCCAGACCACCGGCGGCGTCTGCGGGAAGGCCTGGACCTGCACGGCGATCGAGGTCGAGCGGCTCTGGCCCTGCGGGTCGGTCGCGCGCAGCGTGATCACGTGCGCGCCCGCGCTGGCGAGCGAGACGACCAGCCGCCGCCCGCTGCCGAGCGGGCCGTCGCGGTCGGAGCTCCATGCGAGCCCCGCGTCCTCGATGCGCCAGTCGTCGCGGTCCCAGGCGCAGCCCTCGAGCACGACCAGCCCCGGCGCGAGCGCCAGCGTCGCGCCGCCCGCCGGCTGCAGGATCTCGGGCTCGGGCGCGTGCCCGGGGAAGTCGAGCGCGACCTCGTCGCTCGCGCGCAGACCGCCCTCGTCGCGCACCTCGACGCGCAGCACGTGCGCGCCGCGCGTCGTCGGGTTCCAGCGGAAGCGCGCGGGATCGGCCGTGGGCGTGATCGCGGCGGGCAGGCCGCCGTCCTGGCTCCAGCGCCAGCGCCAGGGCTCGGGCGGCGCGCCGTCCTCGGCGTCGGCGTACTCCACGCGCACCTCGGCCGGCGCATCGGGAGCGAGCGCCGTCGCGTCGGGCGGCAGCAGGCGCACCGTGGGCGGCGTGTTCGCGCGCCGGTCGCGGCGCAGCTCGATGGCGTTCCCGAGCAGCGGGAAGGACAGGCTCTCCTCGTTCGCGAGCGCGCCCGGCGTGAGCGCGAGCTTGCCCATCAACGAGGCCAGGTCGCGGCGGTGGTAGTGGGTGCCGCCGGTGAAGGTCCCCGTGAAGCAGTCCTTGTCGATCGCGGGCAGCTCGACCGAGACCATCGCCTCGACCTCGCCGAGGCGGTCCACGACGCCGGAGAGCGCGCAGAGGAAGCCGTGCGGCTCGCCGTCGACCGTGCCGTCGAAGCGGCCCCAGCCCTGCACGACGCCCTCGTAGGCGCGCGGGATGGCGATCGCGCGCGGCACGGGCTCGAGCCGCAGCACGAGCTCGCCCGCGAGGTCGACGCACTGCCCGGTGCCGGGCACGCACAGCGTGCGGTTCACCGTCGCGAGCCAGTCGCCGTGGTAGCGGTCCGTGTCGGGGTAGCGCACGCCCGGCGCGGCGGCGAAGGAGAGCGGCAAGAAGAGGGCGGGGATCGGCTCGGGCGCGCCCTCGGCCTGCTGCGCGAGCGCGAGCTCGCCCCACACGCCCGGCGGGAACGGCGGCCAGCCGTCGAAGCCCAGCCGCAGCGCGAGCTGGTCGCCCGCGTCCGTGCGCGCGGCCGTGCCGGTCGCGAACTCGTGCAGCACGCTGACCGGCGCCAGGCCGGCGTCCACGGCGAGCGTCTGGCAGCTCCAGGCGTTGACGATCGCGCGCGGTCCGTCGGGCGCGGCGGGCCAGACCAGGCCGTCCTCGAACGGGCCGTTCACGATCCCGTTGACCAGGATGCGGTCCCAGCCCTCGACCGGCGCGCCGCCGATCCGGTCCACCTGCGCCGGGAAGGCCACGACGCCGGTGAAGACCTGGCCCAGGAAGGGCTGCTTGAAGAACGCGGTCGGCGCGCCGTCGAAGGACCAGCTCGGGCCCGGGACGGCGGAGCCGGCGAACGTGCCGTGGAACTCTCCGGCCTCGTACGCGGGGTCGCCGGGCTGGGGCAGCCGCGGCGGCACCGGCGGCGGTCCGCCCAGGAGGCAACGGCAGCCGGCAGCGAGCAGCACGCCGCCCGCCGCGGCCGCGAGCGCGCCGGCCCTCACGAGCCCCTCCGCTCGAGCGGGATCGGCTGCAGGCCGCCGAGCGAGAGCTGCATCCGCTCGCCCTCGATCACCGCGCGCAGCGGCAGCTCGCTGCCGCCGGGCTGGCGCAGGACGCCGCGCAGCTCGCCCGCGCCCGCGCGGCCGACGAGCTGGAAGGGCACCTCGCCCAGGCTGCCCTCGCCGTAGACGAGCTCGCCCGCGCGGCGGAACCACAGCCCCACCGGCGGCAGGCCGGCCGCGGTCGTGCGGTAGTGCTCCTCGCCCGCCGCGGAGGCCTCGCGCGCCGCGCTCGTGCGCGCGAGCGTGCGCTCGCCCTGCGCGAGCTCGACGACGAGCGCGTCGGCGCGCAGGCGCAGCACCGCCGGCTCCCGGCTGCCGTCCGCGCGCACGAGCGTGCCGTGCACGCGCCGCTCGGGATCCTCGACGAAGGCCACCGCCTGGCCGTCGAGCGCGCCGCCGGCGCTCACGAGCCCCGCGGACTCGACCAGCGCCAGCTCGCCGGTCGCCCCGGCGAACGCGCCCCACGGCTCGTAGCGCCCGCGCGCGACGCGCGGCGCGCAGGCCGCGACGAGCGCGGCGACCAGACCGATGCGGACGAAGGCTCCTCGCATCCCTCCCCCTCCTCTCGCGAGCGTCTCGCGCCGGGCCTGTCCCGGCGCGTCCCGCAGAGGATCGGGCAGGAGCCCGGACCTGTCCACTCCGGGACGTCCTTCGAGCCCCGCGCGTCGGCCGCCGCCTGCCGGCGGAATCCGGGCGACCCGACCGCCGGGAGAGCGACCTGGAGGCTGGGCGAGGGTCTCCCGCGCGCGGGAGGAACCGAAGCGCGCTTTCCCTGTCGCGCCGGCCGCGCGCCGGCAGATCCGGGGGCAGCCCACCCGGAGGATCCGATGACCGCGATCGACCGCGACCTGGCCGCCGCTCTCAAGCTGGCGCTGAAGAACCCGATGCACTTCGCGCTGGTGCTCAAGGGGCCGGGCGAGGGGACGCTGGTCGTCTCGCGCAAGCCGATCCCGGTCGGCGTCGTCGCGCAGGCGAAGAAGGAGCTCGGCGGCGGGCTCGTCGTGCGCGGGCGCTGCCGGGGCGAGGACGGCCGGCTCGTCTTCGAGACGGCCAAGGAGCCCGGGCCGAACGTCGCGAAGACGCTGAAGGCCGTGATCCGCCGCGACGCCGGGATGACGCTGCAGGTGGATGCGCGGCGCGCGAGCGACCTGCAGGACGAGGACGACGCCGAGGAGGCGCCCGCGGCGCCGCCGCCCGATCCCGCCGCCGCGCGCGCGAAGGCCGACGTCGCGCGGCGCCTCGCGGCCCTGGCCGGGCCGTTCCGCGTCGCGACGAACAGCGACGACGAGGACTCGCGGCGGCTGAAGGAGCTGCTGGAGCGCGTGCGCGCGCTGGCCCTGCGCGAGGACTGGGCGGCGGCGGCCAGGGGGCTGGACGAGCTCGAGGCCCTGCTGGACGACCTGCCGAACGACGAGGACCTCGCGCGCGAGGCGCGCCGCCGGGGCGTCGTCGACGGCGAGGCCGGCGGCGGACGCCGCGCCGGCAAGCTCGTGGGCACCGACCTCGAGGACTACATCGACCACTACGACGCCGGCTTCGAGGAGGGCAAGCGCGCGCGCCTGAAGAAGGCGCTCGCCGCGCGCCGCATCCAGCCCGGCGCGGACGCCGGCGAGGCCGAGCTGCAGGCCGCCTACGACCTGGGCTTCCGGGAAGGCGATCGCGACCCGAACCCGCGCTCGCGCTCGCGCCTGGCGCAGAACGCCGCGCTGCTCGCCGCGTACGACGTCGGCTTCCACGACGGTGAGCTCCGGCGCTGGCGGCGCTCGGGCGAGGCCGCGCCGGTCGCGGACTGAATCGGACGCTTTCGACCCGACCCTCGCGAGGCGCGCGCGCACGAGCCGTCGCGCGCATGCCCCGCGTCGCCGGCCAGGCCGGGCGGTGCGCTCCGGGCGCCCGCCTCCCCTTGCGCGCAGCGGCGAGGCTCGACAGACGCGGGGGGCGGCGATGGAATGGCGGGCAGGCCGCGGCCATGACTCCGGTGGAGCCTCCTTGCCCGGCGGACCGCTCTGCCGGGGAGCTCGCGCCCGAGCGGGCCTCGCCACCTCCTCCCCCACGCCGATGACACGCCAACCGCGCTTCGCGGGCGCCGCGGCCTTCGGCGACTGGGACGTCCTGCGCGGGGAGGTGCTCTGGAGCCCGCCGCTGGAGGAGATCCTGGGCGAGCCCGCGCCCGAGCGCGCGGTGCCGCTGTCGTGGTGGCGCGAGCGCATCCTGCCCGAGGACCGCGAGGGCGCCGTGCGCGCGGCCGAGCGGGCGCTCGCCTCGGACGCGCTGCGCTACGACTGCGCCTACCGCGTGCGGCGCGCGGACGAGAGCGCGCTGCTCGTGCGCGAGAGCTCGTTCGTGGCGCGCGAGGGCGGGCGCGCGCTGCGCGTCGTCAGCGCGATCGCGCGCGCGGACGCGGCCGAGCGGAGCGCCGGCGCGGGCGGCCTGTTCACGTGGCTGGAGCAGGATCGCGAGCGCTTCCGGACCTTCGTGGACGGCCTGCCGCTGCTCGCCTGGGCCATGACGCCGGAGGGCTGGATCTACTTCTACAACCGGCGCTGGCACGAGTACACCGGCACGACGCCGGCGGAGATGGAGGGCTGGGGCTGGATCGCCGTGCACGACCCGCACGACCTGCCGCGCACGCTGCGCATCTTCCGCGCCGCGCTCGCTGAGGGGACGTTCTGGGAGGACGAGTTCCGCCTGCGGCGCGCCGACGGGGCGATGCGCTGGCACCTCTCGCGCGCCATGCCGCTGCGCGACGCCGACGGCCGCGTGACGCACTGGTTCGGCACGAACACCGACGTCCACGACCAGAAGCTCGCGCTCGAGGAGCGCTCGCGCCTGCTCGAGCGCGAGCAGGACGCGCGGCGCGCCGCCGAGGCCGCCAGTCGCGCCAAGGACGAGTTCCTGGCCATCGTCTCGCACGAGCTGCGCTCGCCGCTGAACGCCATCGTGGGCTGGACGCAGGTCTTGCAGCAGGAGGAGCCCGACCCGACGCAGAGGCAGGCGCTCGACGCGATCGCGCGCAACGCGCGCCACCAGGCGACCCTGATCGAGGACCTGCTCGACACCTCGCGCATCCTGAGCGGGAGGCTGAAGATCCGCTACGTCCCGACGTCGCTCGCGAGCGCCGTGCGCTCCGCCGTCGAGGGCATCCAGCCGCGCGCCGAGGCGGCCGGCGTCGCGATCGAGGTCGAGGACCTCACGCAGGGCGCGTCCGTCGTGGGCGACGCGGTGCGGCTGCAGCAGGTCGCGAGCAACCTGCTCAGCAACGCGGTCAAGTTCAGCCCGGGCGGCGGCCGGGTGCGCGTGCGCGTGCAGACGACCGAGGCCTCCGTCGTGCTCGAGGTGGCCGACGAGGGCGAGGGCATCGACCCGGCCTTCCTGCCGCGCATCTTCCACCGCTTCGAGCAGGCCGACGCGTCCTCGACGCGCCAGCACGGCGGCCTGGGCCTGGGGCTCTCGATCGTGCGCAGCCTGGTCGAGCTGCACGGCGGGCGCGTGCGCGCGCACAGCGACGGGCTCGGCCAGGGAGCGCGCTTCCTGGTCGATCTCCCGCTGCGCAGCGGCGCGCTGCCGCCCGCCGTCGAGCCGGCCGCCGAGCCCGAGCCCGAGCGCGTCTCGCTGCGCGGCACCGACGTGCTCGTCGTCGACGACGACCCCGAGGCGCGCGAGGTGCTGAGCACGCTCTTGCTCTCCTGCGGCGCCTCGGTGGCGACGGCGGGCTCCGTCGCGCAGGCGCTCGAGGCGCTGCGCTCCGGCCTGCCGCACGTCGTGCTGAGCGACGTCGCCATGCCCGGCGTGGACGGCTTCGGGCTGGTCGAGCGCGTGCGCGCGCTCGCGGCGCCGGGCGCGGCGTCGCTCCCGATCGTGGCGCTGACCGCCTTCGCCAGCCTGGCGAACCAGGAGGAGGCGCTCGCCGGCGGCTTCGACGCCTACCTGACGAAGCCCGTCGACGCGGCGCTCCTGGCGCGCACGATCGCCGCCGTGCAGCGCCGCAGCCTGCTCGCCGATCCCGGCGCCTGAGCGAGACACCGTCGTCGCGCCGCGAGGGCGACGCGCGTCTCGGGCCGGGTCGGCGACCCCGGCGCCGCCGCGCAGTTCGCCCACGAGCGGCGCCGAAGGACCCCTCGTGCCGGCTCCTACTGGCCCTTGGCGAGCAACGGGGCGCTCGCCAGGCGCGCGCGCGCCGCCTCCAGGCGCGCGGCGATCTCCTCCTTCGGGACGAGCTTGCCGCGCACGACGATGGCCTCGATCGCGCGCGCGTTCGCGACCGACGCCAGCGGGTCGGCGCCGAGCAGGAGCAGGTCCGCGCGCTTGCCGGGCTCGATCGTGCCGACGACGTCGAGGTCGCCGAGCCACTCGTGCGGGTTGCGCGTGGCGCACTCCAGCGCCTCGTAGGGCGAGAGGCCCGCGGCCGCCAGCGCCTCCAGCTCGTGGTGCAGCGCGAAGCCGCCGACCAGCAGCCACTCCGGCGCGTCCGAGCCGGCCATGATCTTCCCGCCCGCGTCGCGCAGCGCGCGCACGATCCGCCCGCGCAGCGCGACGGCCTTCGCGCGCCGCGCCTCGTCCGGCAGCATCTTCAGGAAGGCGGGCACGCCGCGCGTGTTCCAGGCGCGCACCTCGTCGGAGAGGAAGCGCCACTCGGGCGCCGCGCGCAGCTCCTCCTCGCGCCGCACGCGGCCGAAGGCGAAGTCGAAGAAGGCCAGCGTGGGCGTGTTCCACATGCCGGCGGCGACGGCCTCGCGCGCCAGGGGCTCGATGCGCCCCGCGTCGAGCCAGTCCACGCTCTCCCAGGCGGCCGGCCGCCACACGCCGTAGCCGGAGAGGCTGGCGCGCATCGGCGCGTCGTCGGGGAGCAGCGCCTCCATCCAGCCGTCGAGGTGCTCGAGCTGCTGGCCCTCCTCGATCGCCGCGCGCAGCGGCACGCGCGCGCCGATGTGCCCGAACACGGGGATGCCGCGCCGCCGCGCCTCGTCGTGGATCGCGCGGTAGACCGGCAGCGTGAGGTCCTCGGTCAGCTTGAGGAAGTCGTAGCCCGCGTGCGCGAAGTCGCGCACGGCGGCGCGCGCCTGCTCCTCGTCGTGCAGCTCGCGGCCGAGGAAGACGCCGCCGTGCGCCTTGCCGCAGAGCTGCGGGCTGCCGATCCACAGCTCGGGGCCGTCGAGCTCGCGCGCGTCCACGCGCGCGCGCAGGGCGAGCAGCGAGGGCTTGCCGATCGGGTCGCGCACGGTCGTGACGCCGTTCATCAGGGTCACGTCGAGCTCGGCCTCGGCGTACTCCTCGGCGATGCTCTCGTCGGAGAGGAAGTGCGCGTGCATGTCGGCCAGGCCGGGCAGGAGCCACTTGCCGCGACCGTCCACGCGCAGCGCGCCCGCGGGCACCTCGCGCGCGTCGATCGACTCGATGCGCTCGCCGCGCACGAGCACGGTGCGGTCCTGGAGCACGCGCTCGCCGTCCATCGGCACGACGGCGACGTGCTCGATCGCGAGCACGGGCGCGGGCTCGGCGGCGGGAGCGGGGAGGGCGGCGAGCGCGAGGCAGAGCGTGTCGAGCATGGTCGTCTCCGGGCGCGCGCCGGACGCGGCGCGACGAGCGCGAGCATAGGCGCGGGCGCGCCGCGCGGCGGACGGCAGCGGGCAAGACTCGTGTATGGCGTCGCGCGGTCGCGCGGCGTGCGCCCGCCTGCGGGAGCGCCGGACGGTCGCGCCGCGGGCCCGTCCGGGCGTCCGCGGCCGATCGACGACGGCGCCGCGGCGCCGTACACTCTCTCGCGCGTGAGCGCGGAGAGAGCCCACGACGGAGACGCGCTGGGAGGCGTCGTGAGCGCGGGCGGCGACCGGCGTCTCTCCTCGTTGCTCCTGATCGCCTTCGCGATCGCGGTCGTGGCGGGGCAGCTCCTGATGCTGCCGGCCGAGCCGAACTCGCTCGCGTTCAACGACGAGCTGCACTACGCGCAGCACGCGCGCGACGTCGTCCACGGGCACTTCCCGCGCTACAACCGCGTCTTCGAGCCGTTCGTGCCGCCGCTCTACGGGCTGGCGCTGGCGCCGGCGCGGCTCGTCGGCGGGCCCCTGGGCTGGCCGTGGTGGAGCCGCGTCGTGAACGTGCTCCTGCTCGTCTCGGCGATCCTCCCCCTGACGCTGCTCGCGCGGCGCTTCCTCGCGCCGCTCCCCGCGGCGATCGCGGCGATGGTCTCGGTCGCCGCGCCGAGCCAGATCTACCTGCGCTACGTTCTCTCGGAGAACCTGTACCTGCCGCTCTTCCTGTGGCTGCTCCTGGCCGTGACGCGCGTGTGCGAGCGGCCGACGCCCGGGCGCGCCTTCGTCGCCGGCCTCGCGCTGGCGGCGTGCTACCTGACGAAGACGCTCGTCATCGGGACGGCCCCGGCCATCCCGCTGGCGCTCCTGTGGGCGACGCGCTCGTTCCGCCGCACGCTGGTCGCGTGCGCGTGCCTCGCGCTCGGGGCGCTCGCGCTCTACGGCCCCTGGGCGCTGCGCGGGCTCGCGTTCCCGACCGAGCACGACCTCGTCGCGGCCTTCTCGTACGTGAAGGAGGTCGAGGCCGCCGGCCGCCAGCCGGTCGCCGCCTACCTGGGCTGGACCTGGGCCACGGCGACCTGCTTCGTGATCGGGCTGGGCTCGCTCGTCTTCGTGCTCGGCACGAGCGGCCTCCTCGACTGGGCGGCGAGCCGCGAGCCGGCGCGGCGCGGCTTCGCGGCGCTGGCGCTCACGAGCGCGGCCGGGACGCTGGCCATGACCGCCATCGCGACGACGCAGTGGGCGGCGGTCATGCCGGGCAAGGTCCACGAGCGCTACCTGATCGCCTTCTGGCCGGTGTTCGTGCTGGCGTTCGTCGCCTGCGCGAGCGGGATGCGGCCCTCGCGCGCGAGCCTGGCGATCGCCGGCGCCCTGCTCGTCGTCATGGTCGTCTGGATGCCGCAGGAGGCGCTGGCGCCGGGCTCGAAGATGGTGAACGCGGTGGACTACCCGAGCTCGGGCGTCTCGCTCGCGCTGGGCGGCCTGGTCGGCTCGGTGCGCGGCGCGCGCTGGCTCTACGCGCTGCTGGCGCTGCCGGCGCTCCTGACGCTGGCGCGCGGCCGACGCGTCGTCGCGCCGCTCCTGCTCGCGCTCGGCGCGGGCTACCTCGGCTGGGGCGCGGTGGCCGCGATGCGCCAGGCGAACCGCGCCAACGCCTGGGCCGAGGGCAGCTTCCGCTCCGTCTGGAACTGGCTCGACGGCGTGCTGCAGGACGGCGACCTGATCCTCCACCACCGCCTGCCGCCGAACCTCGCCTACCACGACGCGCTGCGTTACGAGATGGACTACTGCCAGCTCCACCCGAACCTGGTGCCCGACTACCCCTCGACGGTGCGCATCGACGGGGACACGAAGCGCTACCGCTTCGTGGACCGCGCGCCGCTGCCGCGCCTGTGGCTGATGACCGACGCCCAGAGCCCCGAGCGCGCGCCGGGCGAGCTCTCGCGCGACGGCGTGCGCCTGATCCCGCTCGAGGACGGCAAGCTGCCGGCGCTCGAGTGGCTCGGCGTGTCGCTCGATCCGACCGGGCCCCACGCGCTGCCGGACGGCCAGCCCGCCGGGCCGGACCGGCCGCAGCACCCGCCCGGCGAGCGCGGCCCGCCGCCCGGCGGAGCCCGCCCCGCTCCGCCGGGACCTCCGCCCGACGGCCCGCGCTGATCCTCAGATCCGCACGCCGACGCCGCCGCGCACGAACGCGACCAGCAGCGCCACCGAGGCGACCAGCGAGGCGGAGATGCCGAGCGCGGCGCCCGTCAGGCCGAGCGGCGGGATCAGGAGCGCGCAGCCGGCGTAGCTCAGGACCAGGACGACGAGCAGGTACAGCGTGTGCCAGCCCGGGCGCGCGGCCATCAGGAGCACGTGGCCGAACGGCAGCCAGGGCGAGGCGAGCGCGACGCCGGCAATCAGGATCGCGAACGGGACCGAGCCCTCGCCGAAGGCCTCGCTGCCGGTCCACCAGGGGATCAGGAGCGGGTACGCCGCGGCGCCCAGCGCGCACAGCACGACGACCGCCGGCACGAACCAGCGCCGCGTGCGGCGCGCCAGCTCGGGCACCTCGGCGTGCCGGCGCGTCGCGAAGGCGTGCGCCAGCATCGGGTTCAGGTTGTTCTGCAGCACGACGCCGAGCTGCAGCGCTCCCTCGCGCAGCGCGGCGGCCAGGCTGTAGATGCCGACCGTCGCGTCCGAGCAGGACACGCCGAGCAGCCACACGTCGATGCGCGAGTTCAGCTCGGTCGCCAGCGTGGCGGCCACGCCGCGCAGGCCGAAGGCGAGGTGGGCGCGCATGTGCGTCGCCCAGCCGCGCGCGTGCGCGAGCGAGACCTGGCTCACGAGCTCGCCCAGGAGCACGAGCAGGAGCACGCCCTCGACGAACGTCCACAGGAGCGGCAGCGCGGCGGCCTCGAGCTCGAGCGCGCGCGCGCCGAGCACGCCCAGCAGGATCAGCACGTAGCGGATCGAGGTGTAGACCGCGAAGGCGCGCATGCGGCGCAGGCCGTTCACGACGCCGAGCAGCGTCTTGTTCAGCGCGAAGCAGAAGAGCGCCGGCGCCGCGCACAGCATGCCCTCGCTCACCGCCGGGCTGTCCAGCCAGGCGCCGATTGGACCGCGCAGGAGCACGAACACGCCCGCGCTCGCCGCGGCGCAGGCGACGTTGGGCAGCAGCGCGCCGACGACCACCGCGGCCACGCGCTCGCGGTCGTCGGGGGCCTCCGCGACGGCGCGCAGCACGGCGTACTGCAGCCCGCACGCCCCCAGCACGCCGAACACGATCAGGGCCGTCGTGACCAGGTTGAAGGAGCCCAGCGCGGCCTCGCCCCACCAGCGGCCGACGAGGAAGTTCAGCCCCAGCCCGACGACCGCGAGCAGGAGGACGGGCACCAGGTTCCAGGCGGTGTCGCGCCGGAAGCGTCGGCGTTCGTCGATCACCGCGGGGTCGCTCGGTGGCCTAGTAGAGCTTCGGGGCCGCGTTGATCGACTGCAGCGCTTCCTCGGCCGAGAAGCCGATGAGCTGCGCGTACTCGCGGATCGAGGGCCAGCGCGGGCGGCCGCACTCGATCGCGCGCCGCAGCGCCTGCTCGCGCGTCAGGTGCCCCTCGCGCACCATGTTCGCGAGCATCACCTCGTCCTCGGTGAAGCCCGCCATGGTCTGGTAGATGTAGTTGTAGAAGGCCGCCGTCCCGTCGCCGATGCGCCACGTCGTGGTCGTGTCGGTCGCGACCTCCCAGCCGTACTCGCGCCGGATCGTGCCGACGATCTCGTCCTCGTACCAGGGGATGTAGTGGTAGAGGTAGAGGAAGTCGTCCTTGACGACGAACGTCTGCCAGAACGCGTTCCAGGTGTCGAGCAGCGACTCGTTGAAGTAGCGCGGGTTGAGCGCGTACTGCTTCACGTGGTACCAGAGCATCGCCGCCTTGTTGCGCAGCGACATGTGCGTGAGCACGTTCCCGTGGTCGTCCTGCGGGATGCCCATCAGGCCGGTCTTGTAGGGCGCGTCCTCGATCATGTTGCCGGTGCAGAAGATGACCAGGTCGATGCCGGTCTCCTTCCGCAGCTCGCGCGCGTGCGAGTAGAACTCCTTGTCGCCGGCCATGAACAGCGTGACCATCCCGAGCTCGGGGCGGCGCAGCCAGGCCT
>CADEGS010000009.1:0-18683 GCA_902826945.1 uncultured bacterium
CGCCTGCTCGTCTTGCTCGCGCTCCTGCACGGGATCCTGACCGTGGTGGGTCCGCGCGCGTCGGCCGCGCGCTCCGACGCCGCGGCCGCAGGGAGCGTCGCGGGCCGGCTCGTCGGCGACGGCGGCGCGCTGCGCGCGAACGTGGCGTTCGTCTGGCGCGAGGGCGGGGAGCTCGCGAGCGAGGTGACCTCCAGCCGCGCCGACGGCTCGTTCCGGATCGCCGCCCCGCGCGACCGGGTCGGGGCGCTGTACGCGTGGCGCGCCGCCTGGGGCTCCAGCCGCGGCGCGAGCACGCTGGCGCAGCCGGTGCGCGCGGACGGGAGCGAGCGCACGCTGGTCCTCGGCCTGCCGCGCCGCGTGCGGCTCGTGGTGACCGATCCCCTCGGCACGCCGGTGCCCGTGTTCGGCGCGCACGTGGACCTCGCGCTGCTCGAGGGCTGGTGGCCGCTGCCCGGCATGGATCTCGGCGCGTCGCAGGGGCGCGCGGGCACGCTCGACGTGCCGCAGGTGCCCTTCCGGCTGCGCGTGTGGGCGCGCGGGTACGAGGACCGCACGTTCGCCTTCGACGAGCCGACGGCGATCGGCGCCGAGCTGGCGCTCGCGCTCGAGCCGGTGCGGCGCGTCGAGGGCGTCGTGTGGCACGGGGCGCGCGCGGTCGCCGGAGCGACGGTGCGCCTCCAGGAGGAAGGCGAGCCGTGCGACGGCGAGCAGCGGCTGGACGGCATGCGCTGCTCGCGTCCGTCCTTCCTCGGGGCGACGACGGACGAGGAGGGCCGCTTCTCGATCCCCGTCCCGAGCGCCGGGCGCTACGCGCTGCGCGCGTTCCACGCACCGGAGGGACAGGCAGCGCTCGGGCCGCTCGTGCTCGACGAGCGCACGCCGCGCACCGGGCTCTCGGTCGCGCTCGACCGGCCGCTCGGGGCGATCGAGGGCCGCGTCCTCCTGCCCGAGGGCCGCACGGTGGCGGAGGCTCGCCTGCGGCTCGTCGGGCCGGGCACGCTCCTCGTCGACCTCGCCGACGACGGACGCTTCGCCGTCCTGGGGCTGGCGGAGGGCACGTGGTCGCTCGGCGTCGCCGCGCGGAACGAGGAGAGCTCGCTCGACCCCGGCACCCTGTGCCCGCCCGGCTGGCACGACGCCGACGTCCCGCCGGAGTGGGTCGCGTGCGACGTCTCCGCGATCGTGCGCCTGGCGCCCGGCGCGCGCGAGAGCGTGACGCTCGACCTGCGCGAGCCGCCGACGAGCCGCATCGAAGGCCTGGTCCGCGTCACGGGTCCGGACGGAGAGCCGCTGGTCCTGCACGCGAAGGCCCCCTGGGGCCACGAGAGGAACTTCGGCTGGAGCCCGTACTGCCACGCGCTGCTCGAGCCGTGGGAGGATCTCGGCCTCGCCGAGCGCACGTGGCTGGCGCGCGCGCCTCTGGTGGACGGCGGCTTCGCGATCGGCGTGGACCGCTCGTCCTCGTGCCTGCTGCGCGTCGTGCTGCAGCTCCCGGGGAGGATCGAGTGGGAGGTGCTGGAGCGCGTCGAGGCCGCGACGGGCGTGCAGCCCTGGTCGTTCACGGCGGCGAGCGGCGCGCTCGTCGTGCGCGGGGCGGACGAGGCGAATCGTGCCCTTTCCTCCCGGCTGCGCTGGCGCTGGCGCGGCGCGGACGGGCGCAGCGTGTGGGTGACGTCCTTCGCTCCGAAGGCCGAGCCGGGCGGCTCCATCCGCTTCGCCTGCGTGCCCGCGGGCCTGGGCGAGCTCGTGGCGGACGGCGCGGAGCGCCGCGTGCTCCTGCGCGCGAACGTCGCCCCGCTCGGCGAGACGACGGTCGAGCTGCCGCGCTGACGCGGCGCCTCGCTCCGCAGCAGCCAGAGCGGCGGGCAGCGTGACCTCGAGCAGCTCGAGGTCGGCGGCGCTCCGGTCGCGTCAGAAGAGCCACGAGATGCCGAACGCGGCGACGACGTCCGCGGCGTCGTCGTCGAGCCCGAAGTCCGCCGAGAGGTCGAGCTGCAGGCGGTCGAGCGGCTGCCACACGAGGCCCGCGCCGAGGTAGGCCTGGCCGGCGACGTGGCGCAGGCCGGGGAAGAGCGTGCCCTCGGCGTAAGCGCTCCAGCGCGCGGCGAGCGGGTGCGAGACGAGCGCGGCCAGCGTGGCGGCGGTCGCGTCGGGGGCGTCGTCCGCGGGCAGGTGCGAGACGCCGGCCAGCGTCTGCAGCCAGAACGCCGAGCCCAGATCGCGCCCGTGCGCGAGGAAGGCCGAGAGGCCGGGGTCGCCGGACGTGAAGCCGTCCTCGCCGCTGGGCAGCCGCAGCGAGCCGAGCAGCGCCAACGGTCCGCCCGCGAGCGGCTCGAGCGCCAGCTTCGCGCCGAGCTCGACGTCGCCGAAGCCCTCGTCCTGCGCGACGCCCGGGCCGCGCTCGTCGCGCACGTCGGTCCAGGTCGGTAGGGTCGCGCGCAGCTCGACGCGCTCGCTCAGCCCGTAGCGCACGGCGACGGGCAGGCTCCAGGCGCGCAGCTCGTCGCCCGCGTCGCGCGTCACGCTCAGCGCCGGCAGGCCGGCCTCGACCTGCAGGTGCTCGGGCGGGACGAGCGTGGGAGCGAAGAGGAAGCCCGGACGGTCGGTCGAGATCGGCGGGACATCGCCGCCGCCGGGCGCCGTGCAACCGGATGCCGCAGCGCACAGGAGCGCCGGCGCGAAGGGTCCGAGAGGATTGCGGGGAACCTTTCCGCGGCGAGAGGTGCTCATGCCGGCATCGTCGTCACTCGACTAGGAGGGCGACAGGCGTGCAGGGCGCATTTAGCGCATTCTCAGCGCGTGCCGGGGTCGCGCTGCGCGGGTGGCGAGCCTTCTTAGCGCGTCCTTAGCGGGTAGCGGGCGTACGTTCCCGTCGTACGTGCTGCCTGCGCTGCAGGCCGTGCCGACCGCAACGGCTCGTCGAGTTCTCGAATGACTGCTGTCCACTGGCTGGGCCTCGCCCTCACGCTCCTGCTCCTCCTCTACCTCCTCGTGGCGCTCGTGTGGCCGGAGAGGTTCTGACGTGACGCGTCGCAAGCGCTCGCTCTTCGATCGGGCGATCCTGCGCCAGGCGGCGCTGGACTCGCTGCGCAAGCTGCATCCGCGCGTGATGGTGCGCAACCCGGTCCTCTTCGTGGTCTACGTCGGCTGCTTCCTGACGACGGGCTTGCTCGTGCAGGCGCTCGTGTCAGGGGGCGAGGAGCCGGCGGGGTTCGTGCTGTCGGTGTGCCTGTGGCTGTGGTTCACGGTGCTGTTCGCGAACTTCGCCGAGGCCATGGCCGAAGGGCGCGGCAAGGCGCAGGCGGCGGCGCTGCGGCGCACGCGCACGACCACGACGGCGAAGCGCCTGGCCGAGCCGCGCCGCGAGGCGGCGCAGGAGCGCGTCGCCTCGACCGACCTGCGCGCGGGCGACTGCGTGCTGGTCGAGGCGGGCGACACGATCCCGGGCGACGGCGAGGTCGTGGAGGGCGTGGCCTCGGTCAACGAGGCGGCGGTGACGGGCGAGAGCGCGCCGGTCATCCGCGAGAGCGGCGGCGACCGCAGCTCGGTCACGGGCGGCACGGCGGTGCTCTCGGACTGGATCGTCGTGCGCATCACGGCCAACCCCGGCGAGGCCTTCCTCGACCGCATGATCGCGCTCGTCGAGGGCGCGAAGCGGCACAAGACGCCGAACGAGATCGCGCTCTCGATCCTGCTCGCCGGCCTCACGCTCGTGTTCCTGGTCGTGACCGCGACGCTGCTGCCGTTCTCGCTGTTCGCGGTCGATCAGGCGGGCGCGGGCAGCCCGGTCTCGGTCACCGTGCTCATGGCGCTGCTCGTGTGCCTGATCCCGACCACGATCGGCGGCCTGCTGTCCGCGATCGGCATCGCCGGCATGGACCGCATGATCCAGGCCAACGTGATCGCGCTCTCGGGCCGCGCGGTGGAGGCGGCGGGCGACGTCGACGTGCTCTTGCTCGACAAGACCGGCACGATCACGCTCGGGAACCGCCAGGCGACCGAGCTCCTGCCGGCGCCAGGCGTCTCCGAGCGCGAGCTGGCCGACGCCGCGCAGCTCTCCTCGCTCGCCGACGAGACGCCCGAGGGGCGCAGCATCGTCGTGCTCGCGAAGCAACGCTACGGCCTGCGCGAGCGCGACGTGCACGCGCTCGGCGGGCAGTTCGTGGCGTTCTCGGCCCGCACGCGCATGAGCGGCGTGGACGTGGGCGGGCGCAGCGTCCGCAAGGGCGCCGCCGACGCGGTCGAGAGCTGGGTGCGCTCGCGCCGGGGGACCGTGCCGGCCGCGGTGAAAGCGCAGGTCGAGGACATCGCCAAGCAAGGCGGCACGCCGCTGGTCGTGGCCGACGGCGGTCGCGTGCTGGGCGTCGTGCGCCTGAAGGACGTGATCAAGGGCGGCATCCGCGAGCGTTTCCGCGCGCTGCGCGCGATGGGCATCCGCACGGTGATGATCACCGGCGACAACCCGCTGACCGCGGCCGCCGTGGCGGCGGAGGCCGGCGTCGACGACTTCCTGGCCGAGGCCACCCCCGAGGACAAGCTGGGCCTGATCCGCGAGCTGCAGGGCGAAGGACGGCTGGTGGCGATGACGGGCGACGGCACGAACGACGCGCCGGCCCTGGCGCAGGCCGACGTGGCGGTGGCGATGAACGCCGGCACGCAGGCCGCCAAGGAGGCCGCCAACCTGGTCGACCTCGACTCGAACCCGACCAAGCTGATCGAGACGGTCGAGATCGGGAAGCAGCTCCTGATCACGCGCGGCGCGCTGACGACCTTCTCGCTCGCGAACGACGTGGCGAAGTACTTCGCGATCCTGCCGGCGATCTTCGCCGGGCTGTACGCGCGCGCGGGCGGCGCGGGGCCGCTGGCCGCGCTCGACGTGATGGCGCTCTCCTCGCCGCGCTCGGCGATCCTGAGCGCGGTGATCTTCAACGCGTTGATCATCGTCGCGCTCATCCCGCTGGCGCTGCGCGGCGTCGCCTATCGGCCCTCGAGCGCCGCCGCGGCGCTGCGGCGCAACCTGCTCGTCTACGGCGCGGGCGGCGTGATCGCGCCCTTCCTCGGGATCAAGGCGATCGACGTGGTCCTGTCCGTGCTGCACCTCGCCTGAGGCACGAGGCCTGCGATGACGAACCTCCTCTACCTGCTCCTGGGCCTGGCGACCTTCGTCCTGCTCGTGATCCTGGCGCTCGTGCTCGAGCGGCCGCAGGAGGACTGAACCATGGAAACCCTCTGGCTCGTGATCGCGATCGTCGGCGGCAGCGCGCTCCTCTCCTGGCCGCTGGGCCGCTACCTGCGCTGGGCCATGGACCCGGACGCGAGCTGCGGAGCGCGGCGGGCGCGGCTGGAGGCGCTGATGGAGCGCGTCTCCGGGCCCTTCGGCGCGGCGCAGCAGGGCTGGAAGGCCTACGCGCTCTCCCTATTGGCGTTCAACGCCGTGCTCTTCGCCGTCAGCTTCGCCTTCCTGGCGCTCCAGCAGCACCTGCCGCTGAACCCCGACGGCAAGGGCGCGCTCGAGGGCAGCCTGCTCTTCAACACCGCGGCCTCGTTCACCACGAACACGAACCTGCAGCACTACTCGGGCGAGGTCTCGCTGAGCGCCTTCTCGCAGCTCTTCGCCCTGATGTGGCTGCAGTTCGTGTCGGCCGCGACCGGCCTTGCGGCGCTGGCGGCGCTGGCGCGCGCCCTGGCGGGCCGGCGCGAGATGGGGAACTTCTTCATCGACCTGCAGCGCGCCGCGTTCCTGGTGCTCTTGCCGCTGGCGCTCATCGTGGCGGTGATCCTGGTGCTGCTCGGGGTGCCGATGACGCTGTCGGGTGCGGCGCACGCCACCACGCTCGAGGGCGTGGCGCAGACGATCGCGCGCGGCCCGGTGGCGGCTTTCCTCGCCATCAAGCAGCTCGGCACGAACGGCGGCGGCTTCTTCGGCCCCAACAGCACCCACCCGTTCGAGAACCCGAGCTTCTGGACGAACGCGATGTCGATGGCCGCGATCCTCCTGGTCCCGATGGCGAGCGTGTGGATGTTCGGCCGCATCGTGGGCCGGCCGCGGCACGCCGCGACGATCTTCGCCGTGATGCTCGCGCTCCTGTGCGCGAAGATCGGCGGCGCGGTGTGGTTCGAGTCCGCGCCGACCCGGGCCTTCGCCGGCCTGGAGGCGATCGAGCAGACCGGCGGCAACCTGGAGGGGAAGGAGCTGCGCTTCGGCGCTGCCGAGGGCAGCGGGCCCTTGTGGGGCGTGCTCACGACCTCGACCAGCAACGGCTCCGTCGGCGCCATGCACGACAGCCTGAACCCCATGACCGGGCTGATGCCGCTCCTCGGCATGTGGCTCAACGCCACCTTCGGCGGGGTGGGCGTCGGCATGATCAACATGTTCGTCTACATCGTGCTGGCCGTGTTCCTGGCCGGCATGATGGTGGGGCGCACGCCGGAGTACCTGAACCGCCGCATCGAGGCGCGCGAGATGAAGCTCGCCATCCTGACCGTGTTCGTGCACGGCCTGCTCATCCTGGTGCCCACGGCGCTCTTCGCGGTCACCTCCTGGGGCCGCGACACGCTCGCCAACCACGGCCCGCACGGCTTCAGCGAGATCCTCTACGAGTTCAGCTCGGCGAGCGCGAACAACGGCTCGGGCTTCGAGGGCCTGGGCGACAACACCGTCCCCTGGAACGTCGCCACGGGGCTCGTGATGCTCCTGAACCGCTACGTCCCGATCCTCCTGCCGCTGGCCATCGCCGGCTCGCTGGCCGCCAAGCGCCGCACGGCCCAGACGGCCGGCACGCTGAGCGTGCAGGACGCGACCTTCGGCGTGATGCTCGTGGGCACGATCCTGCTGATCGGCGCGCTGACGTTCTTCCCGGCGGCGGCCCTGGGGCCGATCGCCGAGCACTTCCTCTTCCTCTCCTGATGCCCCCCGAGGTCGATCCATGAGAGCCCTCCTCGCGAGCTTGCGCGTCGTGGCCGCGACGCTCGCCGTGTGCGTCGTGGGGTACACGTCCCTGATCCTGGCCGTCGCCCAGGTCTTCGTGCCGGCGAGCGCGAGCGGCTCGCTGGTCACCGGCCCGGACGGCGCGATCGTCGGCAGCGCCCTGATCGCGCAGGCCTTCACGCGTCCGGAGTACGTCTGGCCGCGCCCCTCCGCCGTCGACTACGACGCAGCCGGAGCGGGCGGCAGCAACAAGTCGCCCACCAGCCCGGAGCTGACGGAGCGTGCCATCGCGCTGATCGAGCGCTACGGCGCGACGCCCGCGCGCCCGTTGCCGCCGGAGCTCGTCACCGCGTCGGGCGGAGGCCTGGACCCGCACCTCAGCGCGCGCGCGGCGCGCTGGCAGGCGCAGCGCGTGGCCGCGGCGCGCGGCCTGCCGCTCGGGCGGGTGGAGGCCCTGATCGAGGAGCACGCCTTCGCGCCCGGCGGGGACCTGACGCCCCAGCGGCTGGTGAACGTGCTGGAGCTGAACCTGGCGCTGGACCGGGAGTCGAGCGCGCCGTCCGCGCGCTAGGGACTCCCCTTCCCGCGGCGGCCCCGCCATGGCAGAAGAGCCCCGACCGAGCCCCGAGGCGATGCTCGCGCGCGCCACGGCCGAGGAGCAGACGCGGCAGCGCGGCAAGCTGACGATCTTCTTCGGCATGGCACCCGGGGTCGGCAAGACCTACGCGCTGCTCGAGAGCGCCCAGGAGCAGAAGCGCGCCGGCACGGACGTCGTCCTGGGCTGGGTCGAGACGCACGGTCGGCGCGAGACCGAGGCGCTCACGCGCGGGCTCGAGCGCCTGCCGCCGCGCGCGGTCGACTACCGCGGGCTGCGCCTGCTCGAGTTCGACCTGGACGCGGCGCTGCGGCGCAAGCCGGCGCTGATCCTGCTCGACGAGCTGGCGCACACGAACGCCGCCGGCCTGCGCCACGCGCGCCGCTGGCAGGACGCCGAGGAGCTGCTGGCGGCCGGCATCGACGTCTACACGACGCTCAACGTGCAGCACGTCGAGAGCCTCAACGACGTCGTGGCCCAGATCACCGGCGTCCTCGTGCGCGAGACCGTGCCCGACTCGATCGTGGACCAGGCGCACGAGATCGAGCTCGTCGACCTGCCGCCCGACGACCTGCTGCGTCGCCTCGAGGAGGGCAAGGTCTACGTGCCGGCGCAGGCGCGCCAGGCCATGCAGGGCTTCTTCAAGAAGGGCAACCTGCTGGCGCTGCGCGAGCTGGCGCTGCGGCGCACGGCCGAGCGCGTCGACGCGCAGGGCGCCGAGTGGCGCCGGGCGCAGGGCGTGGCGGAGCCCTGGAGCGCGCGCGAGCGCGTGCTCGTCGCCGTCGGGCCCGCGCCGAGCTCGGCCGACGTGATCCGCGCGGCCTACCGGCTGGCCGCGCGCCTGCGCGCGCCCTGGATCGCCGTCTCGGTCGAGACGCCGGCCTTCGACCAGCTCGCCGCGAGCGAGCGCGAGCGCGTCGGCGCCAACCTGACCCTGGCGCAGCGCCTGGGGGCCGAGACCGTGGTCGTGCGCGGCGAGCGCGCCGGCGAGGAGCTCCTCGCGCTGGCGCGCGAGCGCGGCGCGACCAAGATCCTGGTCGGCAAGCCCGGCGCGGCGCCCCGCTTCTGGCGCCGCTCGCGCGGTCTGGTGCCCGAGCTCGTGCGCGGCTCGGGCGCGATCGACGTGCTCGTGACCTCCGGCGAGCAGGGCCTCGGGGAGGACGAGCGCCGGCCCGCCGTGCGCCGCCCCGCGCAGCCGCGCAGCTACGCCTGGGCGACGCTCTCGGTGCTGCTGTGCTCGGCCGTGTGCTTCGCCGCCAGGCCGTTCCTCTCGCTGGCCGACCAGGCCATGGTCTACCTGCTCGGCGTGCTGGTCGTCGCCAGCCGCCTGCCGCGGCGGCCGGCGCTCGTCTCGGCCATCCTGAGCGTGCTGGCGCTCGACTTCCTCTTCGTCGCCCCGGCCTACACCCTGGCGGTCGACGAGCTGCGCTACCTCGTCACGTTCCTCGTGATGCTCGTCGTGGCGCTGCTCGTCAGCACGTTCACCGTGCGCCTGCGCGAGCAGGCCGAGGAGGCGCGCGCGCGCGAGCGGCGCACCGCGTCGCTCTACGCCATGAGCCGGCAGTTCGTGATCGAGACGGCCGTGGCCGAGATCGCGAGCACCGCCACGCGCCACGTCAGCGAGCTCCTGGGCGTCGAGACGGTGGTGCTGCTCGCCGACGCCTCCGGCCGCCTGGCGCCCTGCGGCGGCGCGAGCTCGCGCCTGGCGCGCTCGGAGAGCGAGCTCGCCGTCGCGCGCTGGGCCTTCGAGAACGGGCGCCTGGCCGGCCACGGCACCGACACGCTGCCCGGCGCGGAGGCGCTGTTCATCCCGCTGGTCGGCAGCGGCGGCCATCTGGGCGCGTTCGGCGTGGCGCTGGCGCGCCGCGACGTGCCGCCGACGCCCTCGGAGTGGCAGATCGTCGAGACGTTCGTGGCGCAGACGGCGCTGGCGCTCGAGCGCGCGCTGCTCGTCGAGCGCGCCGCGGCCGCGCGCGTCGCGATGGAGACCGAGCGCACGCGCAGCGCGCTGCTCTCGGCCGTCTCGCACGACGTGCGCACGCCGCTGGCCTCGATCACCGGCGCGGCCAGCACGCTGGCGGCCGAGCCCGAGCCCGCGCCGGCGGCGCGGCGCGAGCTGGTCGAGACGATCGGCGAGGAGGCGCAGCGCCTGACGCGCCTGATCTCCGACCTCCTGGACCTGACGCGGCTCGAGTCGGGCGACCTCGAGGTGAGGAAGGAGCCCTGCCCGCTGGAGGAGATCGTCGACTCCGCCGTGCAGCGCCTGGCGAGCGAGCTCGCCGGGCGGCCGCTCGAGCGCTCGCGCCCCGAGGACGTGCTCGTGGCACCGGTCGATCCGGTGCTGCTGGAGCAGGTGCTGATCCACCTGCTCGAGAACGCGGCCAAGTACAGCCCGGCGGGGAGCCCGATCGAGATCCGCCTGTCCGCCCAGGGGGACGAGGCGCTGATCGACGTGCTCGACCGCGGCCCGGGGCTGCCGCCCGGCGAGGAGAGCCGCGTCTTCGAGCGCTTCTACCGCGCGGCCGACGGTCACCGCGCGCTGGGCACGGGCCTGGGGCTCACGATCGCCGAGGCGATCGTGCGCGCGCACCGCGGCAGGATCGAGGCCACGAACCGCGAGGGCGGCGGCGCGCATCTGCGCGTCGTGCTGCCGCTCGGCGAGGCGCCGCGCGCGCCGGGGGCGGCGGCGTGAGCGCGCCGTCGGTCGCCGGAGCGCTGGTCCTGATCGTGGAGGACGAGGCGCCCATGCGGCGCTTCCTGCGCACGGCGCTCGAGGGCGCCGGCTTCCGCTGGCTGGAGGCCGCGAGCGGCGGCGAGGCGCTGCGCCTGGCGCGCGAGCACGTGCCCGACGTCGTGCTGCTCGACCTCGGGCTGCCGGACATGGAGGGCCTCGAGGTGACGCGCGGCCTGCGCGCGTGGAGCCGCGTGCCGATCCTGGTGCTCTCCGCGCGCGAGCAGGAGCGCGAGAAGGTCCTCTTGCTCGACGCGGGCGCCGACGACTACCTGACCAAGCCCTTCGGCTTCGAGGAGCTCGTGGCGCGCATCCGCGCCGCGCTGCGCCGCGTGGCGCGCGCCGCCAGCGACTCCGCCAGCGGCGTCTTCCTCTGCGGGCCGCTCGCGATCGACCTGGCCGCGCGGCGCGTCACGCTCGAGGAGCGCGAGGTGCACCTGACGCCGATCGAGTTCAAGCTGCTCGCCACGCTGGCCGCGCACGCCGGCCGCATCGTCACGCGCCAGCAGCTCCTGCGCGAGGTCTGGGGGCCGCACAGCACGCAGCAGACGCACTACCTGCGCGTTTACATGACGCACCTGCGCCGCAAGCTCGCCCCCGCGGCGGGCATCCTGCGCACCGAGGCGGGCGTGGGCTACGGGCTCGAATGCCCGTAGGCGGGGCCGGAAGGGCTGCCGGAGGGAGCCGGGGGCCTTTCCCGCCCGCAGGAGGCTTTTTCCTGTCGCGCGCCGTCCCGCCCGGCAGATCGGTGAGGCAGAGACCCGTAAGCGAGCGGCAGCTCGCATGCGAACGCGCGCGCCAGCGCGCGTCTGCACGCGTCGCGGCGCGCGGCCCCGACCGACGCTCGAAGCACCAGAGGCGATCCGATGTCCGAGAAGCTCCAGCAGCAGTTCGAGAGGATGGCCCGCCAGTACGCCGACCTGAAGGCGTACTTCGCGGCCGAGGGGGGGAGCGCCGACGAGCTCGCCGTCCTCGAGAGCGTGGGCAAGAACCTCGTCGGCCTGCGCCAGAAGGTCGGACGGGGCTCGCCGGCGGACGGCTCGCAGGCCGAGGCGGGTCCGCTCGGCGGCGCGCGCGTGGAGGCCGGTCCCGAGCGCAAGCAGACGCGCCCGCGCACGGAGACGCCGGGCTACAAGGAGCCGAGCTGGGCGCGGCCATCGACGAGCGTGTCCGACAAGCCGGTCCAGGTCGCCAGCCTCTTCTTCAAGACGAAGGAGGCGGCGCTGGACGGGCGCGACGAGGCGCTCCTGGCGCAGCTGGCCAAGGCCTACGCGCCGTACGCGAAGCGGCCGGGCGCGACGCAGGGGCTGAAGGGCGAGGTCGTCGGCTACGCGGACCCGCGGCCCTCCTCGGGGCCGGACAACCCGAAGCTCTCGGCGGAGCGGGCGAAGGCGGTGGCGGAGCGGCTGACGCAGCTCCTCGCCGCGGAGAGCGGCCTCCCCGCGAGCAGCTTCGCCATCGCCGTCACCGCGGCCGGCGCCCTGCCGGCGCCGAAGATCGACGGGCCCGAGCTCGAGGCGAACTCGCTCGCCACGCTGCGGCGCGCCGACGTCTTCCTCGAGGGCGGCATCCTGCCCGAGCCGAAGGTCGTCCCGCCGCCCGCGCAGCCCGCGCCGGACCCGATGGTCCTGCTCGAGGTCATGAACCTCGGCATGCAGGACGCCTTCCTCGGAGAGCCCTACCGCGGCAAGCAGTTCGAGAAGGCCAAGCCCTTCAAGGACAGCTACGACAAGGGCTGGAAGCGCGGCCTGCAGGCGCGCACCGAGAACCCGACCTCGATGCGCGGCATCAGCAAGGAAGAGCGCGAGGAGTACGACCGCCAGGAGCGCCGCCGCAAGCTCCGCAAGCAGAGCAGGGAATACCTCGAGACCTGGTGGAGCATCCGCCTCCCGGGCGACTGATCCGTCCCGGTGCAGGTCGTCCGAGGGTGAGCGCGGAGTCGCTCACCGCTCGGCGCCCGCCGACCCGCCGGCGGGCTCGGGGGCGTCGGGGGAGAGGCCGTAGCGCGAGAGCTTGTTGTAGACGGTCTTGAGGGCGATCCCGAGCTCGGCGGCGACGGCGCGCTTGTCGCCCGCGTGGCGGCGCATGGCCTCGGAGAGCGCCAGGCGCTCGAGCTGCTCGAGGTCGAGCGTCGGCAGCTCGCCGCGCGCGGGGCGGCGGCGCGAGAGGACGAAGCGCTCGACGTCCTCCTCGCTCACGACCGGGCCGGCGGCGAGCGTCACGATGCGCACGACCGCGTTCTCGAGCTCGCGCACGTTGCCGGGCCAGTCGTGGCGCCACAGGCGCTCGAGCGCCGCGGGGCTCAGGCTCCAGGCGGGCTCGCGGCCGGCCGTGGCGCGCGCCAGGAAGGCGCTCGCGAGCAGCGGCACGTCGTCGCGCCGCTCGCGCAGCGGCGGGATCTCGAGCACGAGCGTCGAGAGCCGGTAGTACAGGTCCTCGCGGAACCAGCCCTCCTCGATGCCGCGCAGCGGGTCGCGGTGCGTCGCGGCCAGCACGCGCACGTCGACGCGCCGCACGCGCTCGGAGCCCAGCGGCTGGATCTCGCCGAACTGCAGCGCGCGCAGGAGCGCCGGCTGCACGGAGACCGGCAGCTCGCCGATCTCGTCCAGGAACACCGTGCCGCCCTGAGCCGCCTCGAGCAGGCCGGTCCTGCGCGCGGAGGCGCCGGTGAAGGCGCCCTTCTCGTGGCCGAAGAGCTCGCTCGCGATCAGCGTCTCGGGCAGCGCGCCGCAGTTGACGACGACGAAGGGCTTCTGCGCGCGCTCGCTCTTCGCGTGCACGGCGCGCGCGACGAGCTCCTTGCCCGTGCCGCTCTCGCCCAGGATGAGCAGGTTGGCGTCGCTGCGCGCGACGCGCTCGACCAGCGCGCGCAGCTCGGCCATCGCGGGGGCTTGGCCCAGCACCTCCTGCACCTCGGCGTCGCGCTCCACGAGCCGGCGCAGGTTGCGGTTCTCGCGCAGCGTCTCGCGGAAGCGGTGCGCGCGCTCGAGCGTCTCCTGCAGCAGGTCGAGCGGCGCCGGCTTGGTCAGGAAGTCGTACGCGCCGGCGCGCACCGCGGCCACCGCGTCGGGCACGGCGCCGTCGCCCGTCAGCATGACGACGGGGAGGTCGGGCAGGCCGCCGTGCACGTCGCGCATGAGCTCGATGCCGCTCTTGCCCGGCAGCCGCAGGTCGAAGAGGGCCACGTCGGGGCCGAAGCTCTCGGCCGCCTCGACGACCCCCTCCGGCCTGCCCAGCGCCTCGACCTCGAAGCCGAAGGCGCGCAGCTCGCGCGTGAGCACGCGCCGCAGCGTGTCGTCGTCGTCGACGAAGAGCACGCGCAGCGGGCGCGTCACGCGGCCCTCTCCGCGCGCGGCAGGCGCACGGTGAAGCGCGCGCCGCCGTGCGCGCCGGAACCGGCCTCGATCGCGCCGCCGTGGCGATCGACGATCGCCGCCACGAGCGAGAGGCCGAGCCCGGTGCCCGCCGCCGGCCCCTTGGTCGTGAAGAACGGGTCGAAGATGCGTTCGGCGTTGCTCGATGCGATGCCAGCGCCGTGGTCCTCGACCTCCCACACCTGGCCCGCACCGTCCTGGCGCGCGCTGAGCCGGATGGGCTGGCCCGGCGGGCTCGCATCCTTCGCGTTCAGGATCAGGTTCAGGAGCACCTGCAGCAGCTCGCCGGCGTTGCCCTCGAGCGGCGCCAGCTCGTCGGCGAGCGCGACCTCGAGCCGCAGGTCCTTCTCCGCCAGCACGTGCTTGGTCAGGAGTGCCGCCTGGGAGAAGAGCGAGCCGACGTCCACCCGCGCGACCTCGCTCGAGTCGGCGCGCGCCAGGTTCAGGAGGCGCGCGGTGATGCCGCGCGTGCGGTAGGCCTCGGAGACGATCGTCTCCAGGTACTCGCGCGCCTCGGCCGGATCCACGGCGCCCTTGTCCATGCGCCGCAGCAGCGCCTCGCCGCAGGAGGCGATCGACGCCAGCGGGTTGTTCACCTCGTGCGCCACGCCGGCCGCCAGCACCCCGACGTCCGCCAGCCGCGCGGCGCGCACGAGCTCGCGGGTGCGCGTCTCGACCTGGCCGGCCAGGTCGGCGTGCGAGCGCCCCAGCTCGTCGGCCATCGCGTTGAAGGCGCGCGCCAGGTCGCCGATCTCGTCGCGCCGCTCGAACGGGCTGCGATGCGCGAGCTCGCCTCGGCGCAGGCGCAGGGCGCTCTCGCGCAGCGCCTTGATCGGGGCCAGCACCGTGCGGAAGACGAGCAGGAGCCCGGAGGCGCCGACCAGCGCGATCACGCTCAGGGCCGCCGCCACGTAGCGGCGCGTGTTCCCCATGCGTCGCTCGATGTCCGAGTGCACCAGCGCGGACTCCTGGCGCGTCTCGTCCGCCAGCACCGCCGCGCGCCGTCGCGAGCGCTCGATCGCCTCCAGCACGTTCACCTGGGAGGCGGCGGGATCGTCGGCCAGCCAGGCCTCGATCGCGTCCAGGCCGCGGCCCACGTCGCTCATCAGGCTGCTCTCGGTGCGCTGGTGCTCCACGCGCGAGGGATCCCTGTCGTGCGGCGTGTCGTCCAGGCCGTCGAGCAGCTCGCGCGCCTCGAGGATCTGCCCGTCGGCGATCGTGTCCAGGCGCGAGCGCCCGGGCTCCTCGCGCGCGCCCTCGACCATCGCGGACAGCGCCTCGATGCGGGTCAGGAGCTTGTTCGCCAGCGCCGACTCGCGCGTCTCCTCGAGCAGGCGGTCGGCGTCCAGGCGGATGCGGTGCACCTCGAACAGGACGCTCGCGCAAACGACCGTCGGCACGCCGATCAAGAGCCCCTGCAGGAGCACGAAGCGGCGTCCGAGCGAGTGGCTGGTGCGGAGCATGCGCAGAGTCTACGCCGGGCGTCCCTCGCCGACGCGCGCCCCGGCGCCCTCCCTCGGGCGCGGAAGCCGGACCGCGGACGGCGCCGGATCGCTCGGCGAGGCGAGCGGGGCGAGCGCCGCCAGCCAGGTGGCCGGGTCGAGCAGCGCGCGCGGGCGCACGCCGCAGCCGGTCATGCCGACCAGGAGGTCGGTCAGGCGCGGCCGCGCGCCGAGCAGCGCCAGCACGCCCGAGGCGAGCGCGGGATGGCGCAGGCCGCGCTGCAGGAGGAAGCCCAGCGCGCGGCGGTGCGCGAACTCGCGGCGGCGCCCGCGGGCGTACCCGTCGAGCGCGGCGCGGTCGGTGCGGCCCGCGCGCAGCGCGCCGTCGAGCGCGTCGGCCAGCAGGCTCGCCCCGCGCATCGCGAAGAAGGTGCCCTCGCCCGTCAGCGGGTCGACGTAGCCGCAGGCGTCGCCGAGCAACGCGGCGCCGTCGAAGGTCTGCGCGCTCGTCGTGCTCGCCAGCGGCCCGCAGGCGCGCACGGGCGCGCCGGGCACCAGCCGCACGCGCTCGCGCAGCTCGGGCGCCAGGGCCAACCGCTCCTCGAGCAGCGCGGCGAGCCGGGCGTGGCCGCGCGGCAGCGCGTCGCGCCCGACGACCAGGTTCATCGTCGCCAGCCGCGGCCCCACGGGCGCGATCGCGAGGTAGCCGCCCGGGACGAAGTGCACCTCGGCGTGGCGCTCGAGGTCGCTGGGCTCGACGCGCGTGGAGAGCGCGTAGCGCCGCAGCCAGGGCACGCGCCGCCACACGCCGAGGGCGCGCGCGACGCGGCTGCCGAGCCCGTCGGCGCCGACGGTGAAGCGCGCGCGCAACTCGAGCGTCTCGCCGGCCGGGTCGCGCACGCGCGCGCCGAGCACGCGGCCGTCGGGCGCGCGCAGGAGCTCGGACAGCGCGTGTCCCTCCAGCAGCCGCACGCCGTCGGCGCGCTCCGCCGCGCGCACCGCCAGCTCGTCCAGCACCTCGCGCGGCACGGCCAGCCCGTGCTCGTACGCCAGCGCGGCGCGCGCGACGCTCCCGTAGCGCCCGCTCGCGCGGCGGCCGTGGCCGAAGAGCCGCAGGCTCTCGATGCGCCGTGCGCCGCGCTCGAGGAGCGGCGCCACGAGGTCGAGCTCCTCCAGGAGCGGCAGGCATTCGGGCGCCAGGAACTCGCCGCAGGGCTTGGCGCGCGGGAAGCGCTGGCGGTCGACGAGCGCCACCGACCAGCCCGCGCGCGCCAGGCGCAGCGCGAGGTGCGCTCCGGCCGGGCCGGCACCCGCGATCAGGACGTCGAGCTCTCTGCGCATGGCTCGATGTCGTCGCGGGCGACCGGGCGCGCGCGCGCGAGGTCGGGAAGGAGCAGCAGGGCGGGCAGGAGCACGAGGTCGCACAGGAGCGCCAGCACGATCGTCAGCGCGCACAGCGCCGCGAACTCGACGGTCGTCGTCAGGCGGCCGGCCAGGCCGGCGGCGAAGCCCAGCGTCAAGACGACGCTGGTGATCACGATCGCGCGGCCGCAGTGGGAGAGCGCGTCTTCGATCGCGGCGGCGGCCGCGAGGCCGCGCGCGCGCGCGCCGCGGTAGGCGTGCAGGAAGTGGATCGTGTCGTCGACGATCAGCCCCAGGAGCACGGTCGCGATCATCGCCGTCGCGACCGACAGCGGGCGGCCGGCGAGCGCGAGGCCTCCTTGCAGCGCGATGCAGGGCAGCGCGTTCGGGACCAGCCCGAGCAGCCCCAGCCGCCACGAGCCGAGCGCCGCGGCCATCGCCAGCCAGAGCAGCCCGAGGATCGCGAGGACCCCGCGTCGCTGTCCGTGCACGAGCGCCTCGGAGTCCTGCGCGACCGCGACCGCGTTGCCGCAGGCCCGCGCGCCGGCGAAGCCCGCCCGCGCGGCGTCCTCCTCGACGCGCTCGAAGAGGCGCGCGCGCTGCGAGGTGCCGCCGGAACGCAGCAAGATCGTCGCCAGCATCCAGCCGTCCGGCGAGCGCCGCGGCGGCCCGGCGAGCGAGACGACCAGCGGCTCGGCCGCGACCGTGCGCGCCAGCTCGCGCGCGGCGAGCGGGGAGGTCGGCGTCTCCTGCGGCGGCAGCAACAGCTCGAACGTGTCCGTCGCGCCCAGGTGCGCCGCGATGCGTCCGGTCTCGACGCGGAACGGATGGCCGGCGGGCAGGATGCGGCTCGGGTCGGTGTCGACACGGATCGAGAGCGCGCGCCAGCCGAGCAGCACGCCGGCCGCCGCGGCGCTCGCCGCCAGCCAGGGCACCGCGCCGCGCAGGAACGCGACGTGGCGCGCGGGCAGACGCCCGCGGCGTGCGCGCCGCTCGGGGGCGGCGGCCGGCGGCGGGAAGAGCCGCATCCAGCTCGGCACGATCGCGACCGTCCACGCGAGCGTCAGCACGACGCCCAGCGCCGCCAGCCAGCCGAAGCGGCCGACGGCGGGGATCGCGCTCGGCACGAGCGCCAGGAAGCCCGCCACGGTGGTCAGCGTCGTGTAGACCATGGGCCGCGCCAGCGCACGGATCGCGAGGCCCGGCGCGGCGTCGGGCGCGACGCCCTCGGCCACGAGCGCGCGGTGGCGCTCGACCAGGTGCAGCGCGCCGGCCACGCCCACGGTCAGCACGACCGGCGCGAGCAGCGAGGAGACGGGGTCGAGCGCGAGCCCGAGCGCGTGCTCGATGCCGCCCGTCCACAGCACGGCTCCCAGCCCGGGCAAGAGCGCGGCGACGACCGGCGCGAACGAGCGGTAGACGGCGAGGAGCAGGAGCGCGAAGGCGGCCAGGATCATGGGCACGATGCGCGCCTGCTCCGCCTCGAGCGCGCGCGCGATGGCGCGCTCGCCGACGCTCGCTCCCGAGAGCGAGAGCGCGAGGCCGTCGGGCGTCGTGCGCCGCAGCGCCGACTCGACCGCACCCGCGCGGTCGGCGCCGCGCTCGACGGTCAGGGCGACGAGCGTCGCCGCGGCGTCCGAGACCGGCAGCATCTCCGCCTCCTGCACGCCGGGGAGCGCGCGCGCGCGCTCGACCCAGGCGCCGACGGCGGGAGGCTCGAGACCGGCGGCGGGCGCGAGGTCCCGCTCCGCATCGCCGCGGTCGCTCGCGGCGGCCGACCCCCGCGTCCCGCCGCGCGGCTCGAGCAGGGCCAGCAGGGTCTGCGTCTCCCCGAAGAGGCTCTCGCGCGCCGCGCCCGCCGCGGCGGCCGCGCTGGTCGGGTCCTTCATCGCGGCGTTCTCGAGGTCGAGGCGCAGCGAGAAGTGCCCCACGGCGGCCACGGCGGTCAGGACCAGGGCCGCGCCGAGCAGCACCCGGTCGACCGTGCGCGAGGTTCCTAGCATGCGATCGGGGCCGCGATCGGCCGCTCGCTCGCAGGCTGGAGCAGGAAGCGTGCCAGGCGCGAACAGGGCAGCGGCACCCCGCCGAGGCAGACGCAGGGCGCCGGCCGGGGACGGACCTTGCAACGGTCTGGCACGAATGCCAACGCACGGGCCGGGCGAGCGGCCGCCGGCGCGCCGCGCGCCCGCTCGGACACCTGGCATGGATCTTGCCTCCGGGGCTGGCGCGCCCTTGCAGCGGGGCATCCGGC
>CADEGS010000009.1:18783-26824 GCA_902826945.1 uncultured bacterium
TGGGGCGCGGCAGGGATGCTCTGCTTCGTCCTCGCGCGCGAGCGGGTGACGCTGGTCGTGCAGGAGGGCGAGCCCGAGCGCGCCGTGCCCGACGACCCGCTGGCGCCGATCGCCGCCCGCCTCGACGCGCTCGAGGAGGGACCGCGCGCGCTCGCGAGGGCGCTGGAGGTGAACCTCTCCGCGCTCGACGAGCGAGCGGACGCGCGCGCCCGCGACGGGCAGGAAGCGCTCGTGGCGGAGCTCGCCGAGCTACGCGCCGTGCTGGAGCGCGTCCAGGCGCGCTCGGCCGCGCCGGCGGAGGCGACACGGGCGTCGTCGGCGGCCCCCGGCGGCGCGGAGCCGTCCGTCGCAGCGATCGCGTCGCCCGCGCAGGACGTCCCGACGCCCGCGACGGGCGGGACCGCAGCGCTCCCGCCCGCCGCCGAGCCGGCTCGCGCCGCGCCCGCCGGCGAGCCGCCGGCGGCGTCCGCCGCGCCCGCGGGGCGCTCGAGCTTCCTGGCCTTCCGCCTGCCGCAGGACGACTTCCGCTTCGACGAGCGCCGCACCTGGCGCATCGTCCCGGAGCAGTCGCGCGTCGGCTTCGACGCGAAGAGCACGCTGCACGACTTCTCCGGCACGACCACCGCCGTGCAGGGCACGATCGCGTTCCAGCCGGCGCGGCCCGCGCTCGACCCGGCGGGCGCGATCGCGGTCCAGGCGAGCGCGCTCGCGACCGACAACGACGCGCGCGACGAGGCGCTGCGCGAGCACCTCGACGCCGCGCACCACGCCGAGATCGTCTTCCGGCTGGCGAGCTTCGAGCCGGCGGAGGTGGACGAGGCGCACGGGCTCGTGCGCGGCACGGCGCGCGGCACGCTCGTCGTGCGCGGCGCCGAGCGACCCTTCGCCATGCCGGTGCGCGCGACGATCGACGCCGGCCGGCGGCTCCTGCTCGAGGGCGAGGCGCCGCTCGCGCTGCCGGCCTTCGGCGTGCCCGTGCCGAGCAAGCTCGGCCTGATCTCGATGGAGGACACGGTCGTGGTGTGGATCGCTCTGCGCGGACGGCTGGAGGCGCGCGAGTCGTCATGAGCGGGCGCGCGCTCCTGGCGGCGCTCGCTGCCGTGCCGCTCCTCGCCGGCTGCCTGGCGTCCACCGTCGTCGCGCCGGACGCGCGCGCCGCGTCCGCGCCGGACGCGCACGTCTGGCGCACGGCCGCGCGCGACGACCTGCCCGGGCTCTACTCATCGATCTCGCTCGACGGCCCGTGCGCCGCCGTGCTGCAGGAGGTGCACTACCGCTTCGCGGCCGACGGCGCCTTCACCGGCGCGGCACTGGTGCGCGTGCCCGCACCGGCGTACACGACGCTGAGCGGACGCTGGCGCTTCGAGGGCGGCGAGCTGTGGCTCAGCGAGGACGGGCTGCCCGCGACGGTCGAGGCGTCCGACGACCTGCTGCGGCTCGCGAGCGAGGAAGGCGTGCTGGTGCTGCGGCGCCGGGCGGCTCCATGAAGGCGCGGGCGAACGACCTCGAGCTGTACGAGCGCGAGGCCGCGGGATGGTGGGACGAGGGCGCGCGCGCCTTCCGCTCGCTGCGCGCGATCAAGCGCCATCACCTGGGCATCCTGGACCGCCTGCTCGCGGCCGCCCCCGCGCAGCGGGTGGTGGATCTCGGCTGCGGGGGTGGGCTGCTCGCGGTGCCGCTCGGGCGTGCGCGGCGCGTGGTCGGGATCGACCGCTCGGCGGCCAGCCTCGCGTCGGCTGCCGGCGCGGCGCGGCGCGAGCGCGCGACGAGCCGCTTCGTGCACGCGGACCTCCTGCGCGCGCCGCTGCGCGACGGCTGCGCGGACCTCGTGCTCCTGAGCGACGTGATCGAGCACGTCGAGGATCCGCGCGCTGCGCTGCGCGAGGCCGCGCGCCTCCTCGCGCCCGGCGGCCTCCTGTTCGTGAACACCATCAACCGCAACGCGTGGGCGCGCTTCCTGGCGGTGACGCTGGCGGAAGGCGTCGGACTCGTGCCGCGCGGCACGCACGACCCGCGCCTGTTCGTCGCGCCCGAAGAGCTGTGCGCCTGGGCGGACGAGGCGGGCCTCGCGCTCGTGCGCCTCGAGGGCGAGGTCCCGCGCGTCCTGGCGACGCTGCGCGCGTGGGCGATCCACGTGCGCCGCTCGCGCAGCCTGCGCGTCTCGTACAACGCCGTCTTCCGGCGCGAGGAGGCCTGAGCGCTCGACGCGGTCGCGGACGAGCTCGGGTGGGGACCATGAAGGACGCGGCGCGCCGGAGGACTGCCGCGATCGCGGGCATCCTGTGCCACGGGTCGTTCGCGGTGGCGGTCGGCTGGATGGCGGTCTCGCTCTTCACGGGGCTGCGCGCCGGCCTGGGGCGCCTGTCGGGCGCGCCGGCGTGGCTCGCGAACGGTCTCCTGCTCGCGCAGTTCCCGCTCCTGCACTCGTTCCTGCTCACGCGCCGCGGATCGCGCTGGCTGGCGGCGCCGGCGCCGCGCGCCCTCGCGCGCACGCTCGCGCCGACGACGTTCGCGACGCTCGCCTCGCTGCAGGTCCTGGCGACGTTCGCGCTGTGGTCGCCCACGGACGTCGTGTGGTGGCGGCCCGCAGGGGCGTGGCTCGCGCTCTGGTCGCTCGCCTTCGTCGCTGCCTGGGCGTTCCTGCTGGCGAGCCTCGTGCACGCGGGCCTCGGCAAGCAGACCGGCTGGATCGGCTGGAGGGCGGCCTGGGACGGACGCGCGCCGGATTTCGGCGGACTTCCCACGCGCGGGACGTTCCGGCTGTGCCGCCAGCCGATCTACCTGGGCTTCGCGCTCACGCTGTGGACCGGGCCGGTGTGGACGCCCGACCACCTGGCGATCGCGCTCGCCTGGAGCGCCTACTGCCTCGTCGGGCCGCTGCACAAGGAGCGCCGCTTCGAGCAGCGCTACGGGGCGGCCTTCCTGGAATACCGCGCGCGAGTACCCTACATCCTCCCGAGGATCCCGGCATGAAGATCGCCTCCGTGGGCCGCGCCCTGCCCGCCCATCGCTACGAGCAGCAGGCGATCACGCGCACGCTCCTCGACCTGCTCGACCCGCCCGAGCGCGTGCGCCGGCGCATCGAGTCGCTGCAGGAGAGCGTGCGCGTCGGCCACCGGCACCTGGCGCTGCCGCTCGAGGAGTACGCGGCGCTCGAGACCTTCGGGCAGGCGAACGACGCGTGGATCCGCGTCGGCCTGGAGCTGGGCCAGCGCGCCTGCGAGGACGCGCTGGCGCGCGCGGGCCTCGCGCCCGGCGACGTGGACGCGATCTTCGCCGTGTCGGTCACCGGCATCGCGAATCCCTCGCTCGACGCGCGGCTCGTGAACCGCATGGGCCTGCGGCGCGACGTGAAGCGCCTGCCGATCTTCGGGCTCGGCTGCGTCGCGGGCGTGGCCGGGATCGCGCGCGCCGCGGACTACGTCAGGGGCCATCCCGACCACGTGGCGCTCCTGCTCTCGGTCGAGCTGTGCTCGCTCAACTTCCAGCGCCACGACCAGTCGATGGCGAACCTGATCGCGAACGGCCTGTTCGGCGACGGCGCGGCGGCGGTGGTCGTGGTCGGCGAGCGGCGCGCGCGCGCGCTCGGCCTGGCCGGCCCGCGCGTGCTCGCGACGCGCTCCTCGTTCTACCCCGACACCGAGGACGTGATGGGCTGGACGATCTCCGAGCGCGGCTTCGGGATCGTGCTCTCGGAGGGCGTGCCGACGATCGCGCGCGAGCTGCTCGGCGCCGACGTGCGCGCCTTCCTGGCCGAGCTCGGCGTCGCGCACGAGCGCGTGGCGAGCTGGGTCTGCCACCCCGGCGGCCCCAAGGTGCTGCGCGCGATGCAGGAGTCGCTCGGCCTCTCCGACGCGCAGGTCGCGCTCTCGTGGCAGGTCCTGGCCGAGCAGGGCAACCTCTCGAGCGCCTCGGTCCTGATGGTCCTGCGCGAGGTTCTCGAACGCCCGTCACCCCCGCCCGGCGCGCCCGGCTGCCTGGTGGCGATGGGGCCGGGGTTCTGCTCGGAGACGGTCGTCCTCGAGTGGTGAGCGAGCGCTCGGCCGCGCTTCCCGGCGCCCCCTATCCGTCCGAGAGCGGTTCGTCGCCGCCGGGGTCCGACGGCGGTGCGGCCGCATCCGCCGGGGGCTGATCCGGCTGCGCCTCGTCCTGGGGCCTGCCCTTCGCTGCGTTGCGCGCGACGCGGTCGGCCAGCTTCTGCTCGCGCTTGCGCTGCTTGGCGATCTCCCTGCGGCGCTTCTCGAACGACTCGGGGGTCTTCTTCTTGGTGATGGGGCGATCCTCGGGGCTGGGAGCGTCTTCGATCGGGATCCGCGGCGCGCCAGGCGCGCCGGTCGACCAGGATCCTAAGACCGAACCGCGTCCGAGCCGGGGGGGAATCCCGTTTCGAGTCCGCGCGATGGCCCTCGACGAGCGCCTGGAGGCTCGTCCGTCCGGCGCGCATTCCCATGCCGCCGCGGCGGGATCCCGGCCGTCTGCGACGCTGCTCTAGCCGTCTTCCTCCGCCTCGCCGCGCGGGAAGATCGTGCTCTGGTCCGCGCGCGGCGCCTGGCGCGCGTCGCTCGCCGGGAGGAAGGAGCGCAGGCGCGCGATCGTCTCCGCGGCGCGCGGGTCGGCCGCGAGGTTCGTCCACTCGTCGGGGTCGCTGGCGTGGTCGTAGAGCTCCTCGCTGCCGTCCCGGTAGCGGATGTAGCGCCAGCGCTCGTCGCGCAGCGCGTGCGAGCCCGGGCCGATCGTGGTCAGCGCCGGGTAGGGCCAGGGAGCGCTCGGATCGCGCACGAGCGGCGCGAGCGAGCGGCCCTCGAGGCGCTGCGCCGCGGGCGCGGGCAGCCCGCACAGCTCGATCAGCGTCGGGTAGAGGTCGATCAGGTCGACGGGCCGCTCGCAGCGCGCGCCGCGCGCCCCGCGCGGGTCGAGGATCACGAGCGGCACGCGCGTCGATTCCTCCCACAGGGTCTTCTTCTTCCACTGCCCCTTCTCGCCCAGGTGGAAGCCCTGGTCGCTCCACAGGACGACGATCGTGCGCCCGGCGGCGGGGCTCCGCGCCAGCGCGTCGAGCACGAGCCCGACCTGCGCGTCGACGAAGGCCACGCTCGCGAGGTAGCCGGCGACGGCGTCGCGCGTCTTCTCCTCGCGCGCGAGCCACGCGGCGAGCTCGCCGTGGACCCGGCCGCGCCCGGCGCGCGGCACGTCGTCGAGGTCGTCGGCGCGCACGCGCGGCAGCAAGGCGGCGTCCGGCGGGACGCGCTCGCTCCACGCCTGCGGCACGTACCACGGCAGGTGCGGCTGGAAGAAGCCGACGGCGAGGAAGAAGGGCTCCTGCAGGCCCTGCTCCAGGCGTCGCGCCGCCCAGCGCGCCACCTGGCCGTCGCTCGTGCGCGCGTCGTCGATCGGCAGTCCGCCCCAGTCGTTCACGCGCGAGAGGCCGTGCAGCGGCGGGTCCTGGGGCAGGACGTCGAACGGCCGGCACTGCTCCTGCGAGGGCCAGTACTCGTCCCACGACGCCGGATCCGGCCAGGGGCCGTGGAAGACCTTGCCGGCGCCGCTCACGCGGTAGCCCTGGGCGCGGAAGTGCTGGGGCAGCGTGACGACGTCGGGGAGCGCGCGCCGCAGGGGCTGCGTGTTCTCGTAGACGCCGGAGGTCGAGGGCGGCACCCCGCTCAGGACCGCCGCGCGCGAGGGGTTGCAGAGCGGCGCAGCGCAGTGCGCGTTGGTGAAGAGCAGCCCCTGGCTCGCCAGCCGGTCGAGGTTCGGCGTGCTGGCCTGGGGATGCCCGCCGAGACAGCCGGTCCAGTCGTTCAGGTCGTCGAGGACGACGAAGAGCACGTTCGGCCGCTCGTCCCCGGTCGCGCGCGGCGCGCGGGCGCAGCCGACGAGGAGCGCGAGCGCTCCGGGCGCGAGTCGCATCCAGGCGGCCATGGGCCCCGATCCTAGCCAGTCCAGCGCGCGGCGGGCGCGCCGCGGGCGTGCGCCGCCCGCGCGCAAGTCCCACACTAGCGGGCTCGATGCGCACCTCGCGGCCCGACGTCCTGCCCCCGCAGCGGATCCGGCGCGCCATGCGGCTCTCGATCCTCGAGGGCATGGCGTTCGCGGTCACCGTCGGCCTGGGCGAGGTCTTCTACCTGGCGGACGCGATCCGGCTCTCCGCCACGCGCCTCGAGCAGGGGCTGGTCGTCGCGCTGCCGCTGTTCGTGGGCTCGGCGGGGCCGCTGGTCGCGCTGCGGGCGCTGCGCCGCATGCGCACGCGCAAGCCGCTGGTCGTCGGCTCGGCGCTCGGGCAGGCGCTGACGCTCCTCGCCCTGGCGCTCGGCGACTACCTCGGGCGCTCCACGCCGGGCAGCCTGATCGCGTGTGCCTGCGCCGCCGCGGTGTTCAACCAGGCCAGCGGGACGGCCTGGAGCTCGTGGTTCGGCGACCTCGTGCCCTCGCGCGTGCGCGGCCGCTACTTCGCGGTGCGCAACCGCGGGATCTACTTCTGCACGTGCGTGGGCGTCGTCGGCGGGGGGATCGGGCTCACCGTGCTGGAGCGCGGGCTGCCGGCCGACGCGCTGCGCGCCGGCGGCTCCGGCTTCGCCCTGATCTTCGCCGTCGCCGCGCTCTTCCGGCTGGCCTCGGTCGCGCTGCACGTCGCCACGCCCGAGCCCCCCTTCGCCGGCCTCTCGACGCCCGTGCGCGTCGTGCGCTACCTCTCGACCGAGCGCGGGCGGACGACCCGCAGGCTCCTGCTCCTGTGCTCCGGCTTCTACTTCCTCGTGTACGTGGCGAGCCCCTACTTCTCGCCGTACATGCTCGAGAGCCTGCACTTCAGCTACCTCGAGTACACCGTCGCCAACGTGGCGCTGGTCGTCACGAAGGTGCTCTTCCTGCCGCTGTGGGGGCGGCTGGTCGACCAGGTGGGCGGCCGCGCGGTGTACCTCCTGTGCGCGCTGTGCACCGCGATCGTGCCGGTGCCGTGGCTGTGGGCGAAGGGGCTGGGCTGGGTCGTGATCGCGCAGTCGATCTCGGGCGTCGCGTGGGCGGGCTTCGAGCTCTCGCTCTTCACGCTGGTGCTCGAGCGCACCTACCGCGGCGTGCGCGCGCACGTCTTCGCCACGCAGACGGTGCTGAACGGCACCGCGCAGCTCCTCGGCACCCTGGTCGGCGCCTTCTGCGCGCCGCTGGCGGGCGACTTGCGCTGGATCTTCGCCGCCAGCTTCGCCGGGCGCTTCCTGTTCACGCTGCGCCTGCCGGCGCTCCTGCCGCCGGCGACGAAGGACCCGCGCCTGGGGCGGCGCGACGTCTTCCTGCGCGTGATCGGCTTCCGCCCGAGCGGCGGCCTCGTCATGCGACCGCTGCCCGCGAGCGGCGAGCCGCCGAGCGCCCGCGAGGACGCGACCGGCGAAGAGGCGAGTCGGGGCACGAGCTGAGCGCGTCAGGAGCGCAGCTCGCACTCCTCGAAGCCGGTCGCGGCCGGGCGCCAGGCGCGCAGCGCGAGCGGGCCGCGCGCCGCGCGCGGCCCGGCGGAGACGATCACCTGCCACCAGCCGCTCCAGACGCCGGCGCGGTCCTGCGCCGAGGGCACGGCCGGCGCGTCGGGGTGCGAGTGCCAGACGCCGACGACCTCCAGGCCGGCGCTCGCGGCGCGCTCCTCGGCGCGTAGCCAGCCCGCGGGGTCGAGCTCGAAGCGCGCGCGCGGATCGGCCGCGCGGTTCCCGGCCTCGAGCACCTCGCGCACGCGCGCGCCGCCCGGCTCGCGCGTCCCGAGCAGGAGCCCGCAGGCCTCCGCAGGGTGGCGCCGGCCGGCGAGCGCGGCGAGCCGGGCGCGCAGCGCGTCGGGCAGCGCGACCCACCCGCGCGCCGCCGCGGCGGGGACGGACGGCTGCTCTCCTCCGGGGCTTGCTGCTGGCTGTGTGGTGTACCGAGTCACTGGACACCGACGGCGTGCACATCACCATCGACGCGGGCGATCCGCGCCCGATCTACCGCCAGGTGGCCGACGAGATCAAGGCGCTGATCGCGTCCGCCGCCCTGGAGAAGAGGAGCCGGCCTGCCGTCCGTGCGC
>CADEGS010000009.1:26924-39742 GCA_902826945.1 uncultured bacterium
GAGCGTGCGCCTCGGCACGGGCTTCTCCGCGATCGCGAACCTCGACGCGGGGCTCTCGGTCTCGTGCGGCGAGGCGCTCGCTCATCTTCTCGCCGGCGGAGAGAGCGCCTCGCTCCACCTGGGAGGAGGCGAGGACGCCTTCGGCGCGGTGAACGCAGGAGCGTCGGAAGGAGGGGCATTCCTCGGCGCGCACTGGAACGACGAGCTCTCCTCGGTCCTCGGCGCGAGCCAGAGGTGGGCCGGCCTGAGTGCGGGGGAGGACGAGGACGACGAGGAGGGCGAGCCGACGACCGCGATCGAGCTCGCCCTCGACGAGGCCCGCCGTCCGGCCCTGCGCCTGCGGGACGGGGACCACTTGCTCTTCCACGCGCCCTGAGCGCGCCGGCGCGAGCCGGCGGTGCGTCAGTGTCCGGAGGCGGCGGAGCCGGGAGCGGGATCCTGCGCCGGCTCGCTCCGGTTCCAGGAGCGGATCACCGGCTCCTCGCGCTCGTGGCCGAGCACGGAGAGCGAAGCGGTGTCGAGCGCGAGGCTGCGTCCCGCGCGCGCCGGCAGCCCGATCCAGCGCGCGGCCAGGATGCGCAGCATGTGGCCGTGGCCGAACAGGATGGCCGCGCCCGGCGCCGCGCGCACGCGCGCGAGCACGCGGTCGGCGCGCTCGCCGACCGCCTCGGCGCTCTCGCCGCCGGGCAGCGTGCCGCTCCAGACGCTCCAGCCGGGCTCCTCGCGGCGGATCTCGGCCGTGGTGCGGCCCTCGCGCGCGCCGTAGTCCCACTCGACCAGGAGCGGCTCGACCTGCGCCGCGGCGCCCAGCCCGGCCAGGCGGCACGTCTCGCGCGCGCGCACGAGCGGGCTCACGAGCACCAGCGCGAAGCGCAGGCCGGCGAGGCGCCGCCCGAGCGCTTCGGCCTGGCGCACGCCGGCCGGCGTGAGCGCGATGTCGCTGCGCCCGGTGTGGCGGCCGATCGCGCTCCATTCCGTCTGCCCGTGGCGCGCGAGCCAGACCTCGCGTCGCGCGCTCTCGTCCTCGGCCGCGCTCGAGCGGGCGCGCTCGCTCACCGGCAACCCCGGTCGATCGGAGCCCGGCGCGCGGCGGCGCGCGTGCCCCGGCGCCCGCGCCCGAGCACGCGCGCGCGGAAGGCGCGCACGATCGGCAGCGCCTCGAGCCAGGGCGAGGCGTCGGCGCGGCGCGGGTCCACCGCGCTCGGGCGGCCGGCGAAGCCGTCCGGGATCTGCGAGTGCAGCTCGCCCGTCGCGGGGTCGACGAAGCAGTACTCGAAGCCGGGCAGGAAGATCTCGTCGTCGGCGGGGACGTGCAGCGCGCGCAGGCCGTAGGTCGTGAGCGCGCGCGTCGTCGCCTGCGGCGGGTTGAGCCACACGTGACGCGGCGTGACGACGAACTGGTACTGCACGAGGCGGTTCTGCGAGGCGAGGCGCAGCTTGCGCACCGAGCCGCCGTAGAGGCGGCTCGCGGTGCGCTGCTCGTCCAGCGCGCCGAGCGCCAGGTCGGGCGCGAAGCCGGGCGCGAACCACAGCGACTCCGGATCCCCGCGGCGCCGCAGGCGCGCCACCGGCCGGCCGCCGTTCAGGCGCGCGGCGCGCGCGGCGGCGCGGCGCGGGCGCGTGAAGTCGTCGTAGGGCTCGAGCCGGCCGGCCGGCGCGTTGCGCAGCACGAGCGTCACCGCCTCGTCGTCGCGCTCGGGCTCGCGCGCGCGACTGATCGCGTCCAGCGCGGCCTGCAGCTCGTAGGGCAGGTTGGTCGTGTCCTCGTCGCTCGTCAGGACGACGTGATCGCCCTCGCGCTCCTCCTTCACGGCGCCCTTGCCGATCCAGTCGTCGCCGTCGCAGCGGATCACGTGGCTCGCGACGCGCCAGAGCAGCGTCGAGTCCTTGTAGAAGAGCCGCGGCCAGAGACGGCGCGGCGCGCGGCCGCGCTCCTCGGGGGCGACGTGCACGACGAGGAAGTCGAGCCCTTCCTCGAAGCGCATGCCGCAGGCGTAGAAGCGCGTGTCGAAGAGGTCGACGCGGGCGTGCGGCGCGTAGCGCGCGGCGAAGGCCGCGGGACGCGCGCGCCCGCGCCCGGCGGGCAGGAGGCGCGCGCCGCCGGCGAGGAGCGCGCGCCATTCGGCCGCCACCTGCCGCGCGTCGCGCGGGTCGGGCGCGACGCTCGGCGCGAGGGGGGAGCGCGGGGCAGCGAGGTGGCTCATGCGGCGGAGGGGCGGACGACGGGGGCGCAGAGCCTAGTGCCTTTCGCCCCGCCGATCGCGCCCTCGTCGGGGAGCGGGATGCG
This sequence comes from uncultured bacterium, assembly GCA_902826945.1. The sequence goes on from CADEGS010000009.1 coordinate 29,212, forward strand.
GCCGTCGGCGCCGAGGGGATTCCCGCCGCCGCGCGCCTCGTCTAGAATCCCGGGCGAGGCGCCGACCCGCGCCCGACCCTCCCTCGGCTCCCACGCGGCCGACCCGGCGAGGGGAAAGGGGACCGCTGTCCTCGGGTCGCTTCTCGGTCTCTCGTTCCTGCTTCCCCCGCCGGGAAGCCGCGGCTCGCGTGGGGGGCTCCGGTCGTCCCGGCGCGCCGAAGAGGATCGAGCCATGACCAAGCAGAAGCAGCTCAAGCGCCTCGTGCGCCAGCGGATGGAGAAGACGGGCGAGCGCTACGCGGCCGCCCGACGTCACGTGGTCGGGGCGACCGCCCCGCCCGAGCGGCCCGCGGGCCCCGAGCGCTTCCACCGGCCCGGGAGCGTGCCGGCCACCACCGCGCTCTGCGTCCTGTGGGCCGCGGCGGGCGTCGAGGGGGCGCTGGGGACGACGCTCGACGAGCCGCTCGCGCTCGTCGTCGCGGGCGGCGTCGGGGCGGGCATGTTCGCCTTCCACTACGAGGAGGCGTGCGTGTCCACGTTCTTCGTCGCCGGCCGCCACCTGTGGCAGGACGACCTGGGCTACCTGGTGCGCGCCTGCGAGCGCGCAGGCCTCGCGCCGCGCGTGTCCGAGACGGGCGGGGCGGCGAAGGCGCGGCGCGAGCTCGACCAGGCGCTCGCCGCCGGGCGGCCGGCGGTGGCCTGGGTGGACCACGCGCACCTGCCGCACCGCGCCGCGCCGGCGTCGTGGAGCGGCGGCGGCTACCACGTCGTCCCGGTCTACCGCGCGGACGAGGAGAGCGTCACCTACGGCGACCTCACCGACGCGCCGATCACGTGCTCGCGCGAGGCGTTCGAGACGGCGCGCGCGCGCATCGCGAAGCAGAAGAACCGCGTGCTCGCGCTCGAGCCCGCCGGCCGCGTCCCGGCGCCCTCGAAGCTCGTGCGCGAGGGCCTCGCCGCCTGCGTCGAGGGCCTGACCAAGGCGCGCATGAAGAACTTCACGCTGCGCTCGTTCCGCGACTGGGCCGACGCGCTGTCGGGATCGACGGCGAAGAGCGGCTGGCAGCGCGTCTTCCCGCGCGGGCGCGCGCTGTGGCAGGCGCTGACGAGCGTGCACGACTTCGTCGAGCACTACGGCACCGGCGGGGGGCTCGTGCGGCCGCTCTTCGCCGAGGGGCTCGCGCGCGCGGCCGAGATCCTCGGCGACGATCCCTGGCGCGGGCTGGCCGAGCGCTACGCCGCGCTCGGGCGCGGCTGGAGCGACCTGGCCGACGCCGCGCTGCCCGACGACGTGCCGCTCCTGCGGCGCGCGAAGGAGCTGGCGGCGGAGCGCTCGGAGCTCGTGCTGGCCGGCGAGCCCGACGGTCCGGAGCGCATCCGCGCGATCTGGACCGAGCTCGCCCGCCTGGGCGACGAGGCGGCGGCGGACTTCCCGCTCGACGAGGCGCGCTGCGAGGCGCTGCGCGCCGACCTGCAGGCGCGCCTGCGCGTCCTGTGCGACGGCGAGGAAGCGGCCCTGGCCGCGCTGCGCGCCGCGCTCTGAGCGCGGCCCGGAAACGAGCGCGCCCCCGCGCCGCGTCGAGCGGTGCGGGGGCGCGCCCTTCGCTCAGGTCCGGGTCACTCGCAGGGAGCGATCGAGTCGCCGATGCGCACCGCGAGGCCGTCGGAGAACTCCCACACGTTGAACACCGCGCCGCCGCCGGGGTTGACGCCCAGGGCCTGGAAGTTCACGGTCAGGCCCTCGAGCGCCATGTCCGCGGGCACCGGCAGCGAGTACGTCGCGTAGCCGGAGCCGTCCACCACGGTGGAGGCGAACCCGTACAGGTCGTCCAGCGTGCCGGGCATCCACAGCGTGCAGCTCCCGAGCCCGATCGCGCCGCTGCCGACCGCGTTCGAGGCCGCCAGCGCGTTGACCTGGCCGGGGACGTTGCCGCCGCTGCGCAGCTGGAACGTGGCGTTGCCGAGCGCGGCGCGCGCCGGCGTGCCGGCCGCGAAGAGGGTCGGGGGCGTCCCGTCCATGCTGCAGCCCGCGCCGGTGTAGACGTTGTACAGGCGCACGGGCGCCTGGATGCTGACGCCGACCGAGTCGGCGCCGGGGCCCGCGTCGGCCTGCGTCAGGCTCGTGCCGGCGAAGGCCGCCTCGGCGTCGGAGTCGAACCAGAAGTTGAAGATCGAGTTCCAGCGCAGCGCGTTCTCGGTCGAGTCGTCGCGGAAGACGAGCTCGGCGCCGCCGGACTCGATCGACATGCTCCAGTCGTTCATGCCGTCGTCGTCGATGTCCTGGAAGCCGGCGTTCAGGACCCGGGCTCCGGGGCAGAGCGGGATGCGCAGCTCGCGGAAGCCGCGCTTGTTGTCGCGGTTGTGGACGGCGATCTCGTAGTGGAGGAGCCCGTCGGTCGGCCCGCTCGTGCGCACGGCCACGTAGGCGCGGCCGTCGTCGTCACCGTTCGAGTTCGAGTCGACCTTCGCCCCCGACCAGCGGAAGAGCACCGACCCGGCCGCCAGCGTGCCGCTCTCGTTCAGGTTCCAGTTCGAGCCGTTCCACACCGGGGTGAACGGGCGCGTGCCGAGGTTGTCGTTGCGCTTCGAGTCGCCTTCGGTCGCGACGACGTACTGCGCCTGGTAGTAGAAGTTGCCGCCGGCGTTCAGGTCCGAGTCCTTCAGGTGGATGCGGTTGCCGACCGGGCCCAGGTTGTTCGCCTGCGTCTGGGAGAACGTGCGCAGCCCGTTGCAGTCGCCGGGGGGCATGAGCCCGCCCGTGCCCAGGTCGAAGAAGGAGCAGACCGGATCCCAGGTGCCCAGCCACGGGTCGATCTCGTCGGGCGGACCGAGCCAGAAGTTGTCGGCGTTGTTGCTGATGCCGTAGGTGTCCGAGCAGCCGATGCCGAGGAACGTGCCCGAGGCGCCGCCCGGGGGCGTGCAGGGCGTGCACTGGCTGCTCGTCAGCGCGAAGAAGCCGTGCTTCACCCACGAGCGGTCGGAGATCTGCTCGATCCGGCCGTCGTGCTCGCGCGCGACGAGGAACGCGATGAACGGGTGCTGGGGGTTCATCGCCGCGAACCACGGGACGACGTCCCCCTGGTTGCACACGGTCGTGCTCATGGCGGCCGCGGTCGTCCCGTTCGGGAAGACGCCGGACCGACCCACCGCGTCGAGCTCGCCCAGGATCCCGAGCTTGACGTTGATCGAGGGATCCTCGTTGGCCTGGGCCAGGGCGGCGGAGGGGAGCGCCGCGGCCGCGAGGAGGACGAGGGAGAGGCGACGCGTACAGGCTCGTTTCATCGTTCGGAGGGGGCTTCGGGATCCGGAAGAAATGGAAGGAGGGGGCCTCAGAATAGCAGCCTGGACGGCCCGTTGGGGCCGGGGGTTCCGTCCCAGTCCGGCCCTTACGTCCCGGCCCCCCCCTGCGCGCGCCGGCTAGCCGCCCCCCTGGACCTCGACCCGCGTGAGCCAGTCGTGCCTGTAGGCGTAGAGGAACGAGCGCGCGGGCGCCGTCCCCGTGCCCGCCACGTCCTCGATCCCCGAGGCCTGGGTCGGCGCGGGGTTCGGATCCTGCACCTTCGAGAGGGACAGCTGGGCGGGCTGGCCCTGGGAGTCGTAGACGTCGGCGCTCGCGATCGTCCAGCCTCCGCCGCCGCCCTTCGTGTACTGGATGCGCATCGTCCACGCCGCCGCGTTCGCGGGCACCTCCACCGCCTTGCCGTTCTCGTCGATGACCTTCAGGGGCTGGTCCTTCTTCCCGGCGAGATCGAGCAGCGCGAACGTGATCGTTTGCGTCTCCGTCATGTCGAACTGCTGCGACGCGCCTCCGAAGACGAGCACGCGCTGCTTCGGCGGCAGGCCGACCGGCGTGCAGTCGAGCAGGTTGCTCCTCCAGTTGTTGACGTGGACGATCACGTCGTGCCCGAGCGGGTCGAAGCCGCGCGGGAAGGGCTCGCCCAGGGGGATGTCGGGGATCGGCTTCACGCCTCTCCCGAACCCGGGCGAGGCGCACGCGGCGAGGAGAGCGAGCAGACACGGCGGGAACAGCCACTTCATGGGTCTTCTCCTTTGAGGTTCGTCGGGATGATCGCGCTCAGCGCCGCTGCGCGGCGCCGGGCAGGTCGATGCAGGGCCGCACGCCCGTGCCGTCGTGCACGCTGCGCGGCAGGGCCTCGGGGCGGAACGACAGGCGCAGCCAGCGCCCGGTGCTCTTGAAGCTCGAGCCGCGGAACGTGCGCTTGAAGGCGTAGGGCGGCACGAGCTCGCCGCTGCCGGGCACGACGCGCGCGACGTCCCGGTCGCCCAGCGACTGGCAGTGCCAGTCGCGCGTCCACTCCGAGACGTTGCCCTGCGCGTCGAAGAGCCCGTAGGCGTTCGGCGCGAAGCTGCCGACCGGCGCGTGCAGCGGGAAGCCGTCGTCCCACGCGGCGAGCTCCTCGACCGCGGGATAGAAGGGCGCGTAGGAGCGGTCGGCCACGTTCGCGACGGCCTGCAGCGCGGCGGGCTCGTCCGACGCGCCGAAGGGCGCCGCGCCGCCCGCGCGCGCGGCGTGCTCCCACTGCGCCTCGGTGGGCAGCGCGAGGGACCAGCGCGCGAGCCAGGTCTCGGCCTCCTCGCAGCTCACGCCCTCGACCGGGTGCGCGCGCGACAGGCGCGCGTAGCCGCCCGCCAGGCTGGCGCCCGCGAAGTGCTCGCTCGGGAGGTCGCCCGTCAGGCGGAACCACTGCGCCTGCGTGAGCTCGTGCTTGGCGAGGAAGCAAGGCGCCAGCGCGACCGTGCGCAGCGGGCCCTCCTGCGGCAGGCAGCCGGGGTCGGGGTGGCGCTCGGGCGTGCCGCCCTCGCGCTCCACGCCCAGGACGGCGCGCTCGGCTCCGGGGACGAGCACGAGCACGACGCCGGTCTCGGGCCGCACGGTCCAGCGGCCGTCGGGACCCGCGGCCGGCGCCTCGCCCGAGAGCACGTGCAGGAACTCCCACAGGCCCGACCCGGGATCGCGGCGCAGCGGCACCAGGCCGAGCACGGGCTCGAGCTCCAGGCCCTCGTAGGCAGGGCACTGCGCGGGGTCCGCGATCGAGCGCGCGCAGGCGCGCCAGCGCTCGGCCGGCTCCTCGAGCGTGCGCGCGCGCAGGCCGCGCGCGAGCTCGAGGTCGTCGCGCGCGCGCGGCAGCCGGCGCTCGATCGCGCGCAGGCGCGCGCCGAAGGCCACGCGCGGGTCGGAGGCTCCCGGGCCCTCGAGGAGCGCGCGCAGGCGCTCGTCCTCGAGGTGGCGCAGGAAGAGCTGCTCGCGGTAGGGGACCTCCTCCGTGAGCACCAGGACGTCCTCCTCCAGCCGCGCGCGGTCGGGGTCGTCCGGCGCGCGGCTCGCGAGCGCCTCCCGGTTCGCCGCCAGGATCCCGGCGAAGCCGGTGGCGTAGGTGTGGTCGACCTGCAGCGGGTAGGGGAGGTCCGCCGCGGACGGGGGCAGCTCCGCGGGCGCCGGCGGCAGCGCGATCCCGCGCGCGCGTCCGCGCGCGAGCAGCCACTGCGCCTGCTCCACGAGCGTCTGCAGCGTCGCGATCGACTCGGGCCGGATCGGCACCGGCGCCGCGAGCCGCGCCAGCACGGACTCGGCCAGCCGCTCCTCGTAGAGCTCGCCGACCGCCCGCGATCGGCGCCGCTCCTGCCAGGCGTAGAGCGCGCCCGCGAGCAGCAGGGCGAGGAGCGCCGTCGCCAGGCCCGCCGCCGCGCCGCGGTTGCGCCGCACCCACTTCGTGAGCTCGACGCGGGCGCCGGTGCGGTGCGCGCGCACGACGCGGTCCTCGAGGAAGGCGCGCACGTCCCGCGCCATCTCCTGCATGTCCGCGTAGCGCGCCGCGGGGTCGCGGGCCATCGCCTTCTCGCAGATCGCGACGAGCTCGGGCGGCATGGGCACGCCCGCGCGCTCGAGCGGCGTCGGCGGGCCCTCCAGCAGCATGCGGTAGACCGCATAGCCGGCCGCGCGCTCGCCGGCGCGGTCGGCGTAGGGCGGGTGGCCGGCCAGGAGGTCGTAGAGGATCGCGCCGGCGGAGTAGACGTCCGAGCGCGCGCCGATGCGGTCGAGCTCGCCGCGCGCCTGCTCGGGCGCCATGTAGCTCGGCGTCCCGACCACGTCGCCGTCGCGCGTGACGAGCTCGCTCGTGCCCTCGGCGCCGAGCACCGCGCTCTCGGGGCCATCGGGCACGACCAGGCGGATGTCCTTGCCGTCGTGCTGGCCGACGACGCGCCCCAGGCCCCAGTCCATCACGTACACCTCGCCGAAGCGGCCGACCATGACGTTGGCCGGCTTCAGGTCGCGGTGCACGACGCCGTGCGCGTGCGCGAAGGCCATCGCCTCGCACACCTTGAGCAAGACGCCCAGCGCGCGCGCCCGGCTCCACTCCGGCTCGCCGGCGCGCAGGCGCCGCAGCGCCACGAGCAGCGTCTCGCCCTTGACCAGGCGCATCGTGAAGAACACGCGCCCGAGGTCGTCCACCCCGAGCTCGTGCACGGGCACGATGCCGGGGTGATCGAGCTGCCCGGTGATCTTGGCCTCGTCGAGGAAGCGCACGAGCAGGCGCTCGGGCACCGGCGGCGTCTCGCCGCGTCCCGCGCTCGCCTGGCCCAGCACGACCTTCATCGCGAGCTGGCGGCCGAGCGCCTTGTCCCACACCTTGAGGATCGCGCCCATCCCGCCGCGCGCGATCTCGCCCACGAAGCGGTAGCGCGGCGAGGGCGGGCGCTGCTCCTCCAGGCGCTTGACGAACGCCGAGGAGGGCGTGTCGCCCGGCGCCGCGGGGTCGTGCGGGATCGGGCCGAGCGGATCGGTGTCGTACGCGAGCAGCTCGAGCACCTCCTCCAGGAGCTCGCGATCGCCGCCGCAGGCGCGCTCGAGCCAGGCCTGGCGCTCCGCCTCGGGCAGCTCCGAGGCCTCGACGAAGAGCTCCGCGGCGCGCTCGTGGCGGTCGCTGCTCAAGGCCCTTCCTCCGCGCGCGCGTCCTTGCCGGCCAGGGCGCGGTTCAGCCAGGCGCGCGCGAAGCGCCACTCGCGCCGCGCCGTGTCGTGCGCGACGTCGAGCGCGCGCGCCGTCTCGGCCAGCGTCAGCCCGCCGAGGAAGTGCAGCTCGACGACCTTCGCCTGGCGCGGGCTGCGCTCGCCGAGGAGCGCCAGCGCGTCCTCGAGGTCGAGCAAGGACGAGCCCTGGCCGGACGGTCCCTGCGCCGCGGCCTGCTCCGGGTCGAGCGGCACCTGGCGGTGCTGCCCTCCGCGCTTGGCGCTCGTCCGGGCGCGCGCGTGGTCGATCAGCACGCGTCGCAGCGTGCGCGCGGCGAGCGCGCGGAAGGCGTTCTCGTCCAGCGCCGCGCCGCCCGCCTGCGCGCCCAGGCGCAGCCAGGCCTCGTGCACGAGCGCCGTGGGCTGCAGCGTGTGATCGCCGCGCTCGTGGCGCATGGCGCCGGCGGCGAGCGCGCGCAGCTCCTCGTAGAGCGTCTCGGAGAACGGGCCGTCCGCCGGCCCGTGAGCCTGCTCTCCGAACGTCATGCCTGGGGCCCGGGTCGGCCCCCTTCCCTCCCTTCGCGCGAGCGCGTGCACACGACCCACGCCCCCCCGAGCGCGATCAGCATGACCCGGGGGGGACGGAATCGGGGAAAAAACGCGCGCGGCGCGCGGGAGGCCCATCGCCCCCCGCTCCGCGGGAGCGCTGCTATGCTCGCTCGGGCGCTCCCTCCGGCGCCCCGCCCACCCCTCGCCGGGCCTTCCCCTCCCTCCATGAAGCGCCGCCGCGTCGCCGGTCTGCCCGCTCTCCTCCTCCTCGCTCCCGCCGCCCTGGGCCAGGTGCGCGCGGCCGCCGCGCCGCCCGCGGGCGTGGTCGTCGACCGCCCGCTCGCGGGGCGCGCGCTGGAGCGAGCGCCGTGGTTCACGCCGGTGCTCTCCTTCAACGAGGGCACGCCCGTGCACGCGGCCGTGGACACGAGCCGCGCGCCCGCGCTCGCCGGGAGCAAGGCCTGCCTGTGGGTCGTGCACCACCGCTCGCCGGCCGCGTGGCGCGCGAGCCGCTCGCTGGCAGACGCGCGCGGCGCGCCGCAGGACGTCGCGCTCGCCCCGGGCGGCGTGGCGGCGAACGTCTTCGCGCTCGACGCGGGCACGCTCGGCGCCGGACCGGACGCGCCGACCGGCGTCAGCGCCGGCTACGACGTCGTGCTCGACCGCGACCGCGACGGACGCCTGGGACCGGGCGACTGGATCGACGGCTGGGGCGACACGGCCGGCTTCTACGTCGTCTCCGACCTGACGCGGCCGGGCCCGTACACGAGCGTCGAGGAGCTCTTCTCCGGCAGCGGCACGTTCCAGAGGCTCGACGTCTACTGGCCCGCGGAGATCGCCGGCCTGGGCGCGCTCCCGCTCGTGATCGTCAGCCACGGCAACGGCCACAACTACCGCTGGTACGACCACATCGGGACCTTCCTCGCGTCCTGGGGCTACGTCGTCGTCAGCCACGCGAACAACACCGGGCCGGGCGTGAACCAGGCCTCGGCGACGACGCTCTCGAACGTCGAGCTCTTCCTCGCGAATCTCGACGCGATCGGCGGCGGCGCGCTGGTCGGGCACGTCGACTCGCACCGCATGGCATGGATCGGCCACAGCCGCGGCGGCGAGGGCGTCGTGCGCGCCTACCAGCGCCTGCTGGCGGGCGACCCGCTGGCGACGCGCTACACGCCCTCCGACGTGCGCCTGATCTCGAGCATCGCGCCGACCGACTTCCTGCGCACGGGCCCGGGCGACGTGCCCTACCACCTGTGGACCGGCGGCGCCGACAAGGACGTCAACGGCTGCGCGGACTGCGACATCTGCCAGACCTTCCACCTGCACGAGCGCGCGCAGGGGCCGCGCTTCTCGGTCTCGCTGCACGGCGTCGGGCACGGCGACTTCCACGACGGCGGCGGCTCGTCGGTGGCGCAGGGACCGTGCAAGGTCGGCCGCGCGAGCACGCACCAGATCATGCGCGGCGTGCTGCGCGCGCTCTTCGGGCACGCGCTGGAGCGCGACCCCGCCTGCGAGGAGTACCTGTGGCGGCAGTGGGAGGACCTGCGCCCGATCGGCGCGCCCGACTCGCCCTGCGTCGTGGTCGACCTGCAGTTCGAGGCGGGTCCGGACGCGGGCCGCCTGATGGTGGACGACTTCCAGAGCGAGCCCGATCCCGGCGTGTCGAGCTCGGGCGGCCGCGTGCGCACGTCCGCCGCGACGCTGGTCGAGGGCGTGCTGAACGACGCCAGCAACTCCTTCACGCCCGACGCCGCCGATCCGATGAACGGGATGACGCTGGCCGGGCCCGGCGACGATTCGCGCGGCGCCGTGCTGGAGTGGGACCGCTCCGACGAGTGGCTCCTGTTCGAGCTCGCCGGCGGCCCGCTCGACCTCCGGCCGTGGTCCTTCGTCTCGCTGCGCGCGGCGCAGGCCACGCGCGACGTGCTGACCGCCTCCGCGCTCGGCGACCTGACCTTCTCCGTGCGCCTGTGGGACGCCGAGGGGCGCTCGGCGACGCTCTCGATCGGCGCCTACGGCGGCGGCGTCGAGGAGCCCTACCAGCGCGGCCAGTGCGGCGCCGGCAACGGCTGGGCGAACGAGTTCGAGACGCTGCGTCTGCCGCTCGGCGACTTCGCCGCCGACCTGCACGCGGGCGCGCCCGCGGGCCCGCTCGACCTCTCCGCGGTGGTCGCGGTCGAGCTCCTGTTCGGACCCGGCTACGGCAGCCCCGAGGGCCGCCTCGGCCTGGACGAGCTGCAGTTCACCCGCTCGTGAGCCGGACGACCATGAGAACCCTCGCGCGACTCGCTCCCGCCCTGCTCCTGGCCCTCGCGCCCCGCGCGCCCGCGCAGGGAACGCCGTCCACCGCCGCGCCGTCCGCGCCGAGCCCCTTCGAGCTCGTCTTCGCGCGGCCGTTCGTGCTCGACGCGCCCTACGCGCACACCTGGCGCGCCGAGGCGCCGGCCGTGCGCTCGGGCTGGGTGCTCGTGCTGCGCGCGGAGCTCGAGCGCATCCGAGCGCGCCAGACGCTGGAGCCCGTGCTCTACGTCGGCGCCCAGACCGCCGAGCGCGTGAACGCGCCGCCCGATCCGGAGGACGTGGAGGTGCCGGGCCTGCTCGGCCAGCTCGTCGTCGTCGTGCCGGCGCCGCTCGACGCGAGCGGCGCCGTCGCGCTCGATCCCTGGAGCGTCCCGATCTTCCTCGGCACGCTCGCGCAGCCCGAGGACGTGGACGAGCCGCGCATCCAGCGCGAGCTCCTGCGCGCCGCGCGCCTGCGGCTCGGCCCCGCGCGCCGTCCGGCGGGAGCGCAGGCGCCCGGCGTGCCGAGCGCCGGGCCCCCGCCCGTGCCGCCGGCCTGGCACCTCGCCGACCGCCACGCGCTCGACCTCGAGCTCGCCAGCCTGGTCGAGCGCTGGTCGCCCGAGGAGACCGACCTGGTCGAGATGCTGCGCCAGCCCGTCGACCGCTAGCGGGACGACCCCTCGGCGGTGCGCGCCCGCGCGCGGTCCTCGGGCGCGCCGGCCGGCCGGTC
>CADEGS010000009.1:39842-52544 GCA_902826945.1 uncultured bacterium
GTCCCCGGTCGGCCGGTCCCCGGCCGGCCAGTCCATCGTGTAGCGCGCATTGATCTCGCTCAGCGGGTTGAGCGCGGCCCCGCGCGCGCCGCGGTAGGTGAAGGCGTCGATCCCGAACGGTCCGGCGTAGCCGATCGCCGCGAGCGCGCGCCCGGCGTGCTCGACGGCCTGCTCCAGGCGCGCGTCCTCCGCGCGCGCGAGCGCGCCGCGCTCGGCCGGGACGCTCCGCACCCATGCGCCCGCGCGCGTCGTCTCCTGGAACGCGGGCGGCGCGATCGCGACCGCGCCGTCGCGCGCGACCCAGGCGCAGCGCGTGTGCTCGCGCACGACCGCGACCCAGGGCTCGACGACGAGCGGGCCCTGGCGCAGGCTCGCCGCGAGCCAGGCGCGCTCGGCGGCGTCGGGCCGGCCCGGCGCGATGCGCCGGCGCGCGCGGCCGGCGGCGCCGAAGGCGCGCCGCACGAGCCAGCCGCCGGCGGCGCCGGGGAGGGGCGGCGGCGCCTGCGCGAGGAGCGCGAGCGCCTCCTCGAGCGACGCCGCGACGCGCTTCGCGAAGCTCGCCGCGGCGAGCGGCGCGCGCACCTCGGCTGCGAAGGCGCGCGCGTTCGCGCGCCGCAGGACGGCCAGCGCGGGCGCCTCGGGCGCGCGCGCGCCGGCGGCGGCGAGCAGCGCGAGCGCGCGCGGCGTCGGGCTCCAGGCGCGGCCCTCCAGGCCGGCGGCGGGGTGCGGCGCGCCGCGCGCGCGCGCGAGGCTCTCCTCGGTGACGAGCACGTCGCCGGGGCGCACGAGCGCGCCGACGAGCCGCGCGCGCTCGCGCGCCACCAGCGCGGCGACGTGCGCGGTCGGGGCGTAGCGGCCGCGCGCGCCGAGCTCGTGCTCGGCGTCGAGGTTCAGCACCCAGGCGCGCGGCCCGCCCAGGTCGCGCTCGCGCGCGAGGCCGGAGCGCTCGTGCAGGCCGCGCTCGCTCACCGCGGCTCTCCCGCCGAGGTCCCGCCGCGCGCGCGTGCGCTCGTCGGCGGCTCGGCCGCGAGCCGGTCGAGGAAGGCGGCGTCGAGCCCCGCGCGCGCGCGCGCGACACGGTTCAGCGGCACGCCGCGCAGGAGCGCCGGCGTCAGCGGCGCGGGCAGCGCGGCGCGCCAGCGGGCGTAGTCGAGCGGCGCGCCGCTGAGGCGCTCGAACCAGCGGCGCGCGAAGGCCACGTGCCGGACCTCCTCGCGCTCGACGCGCTCGAGCAGGCGCGCGGCCTCCTCGTCGCCCGCCGCGCGCAGGAGCGCGGCGAAGCGCGCGCTGTGCTCGAGGTTCGCGCCCTCCAGGCCCAGGCCGAGCAGCGCGACGAAGCCCGCGGCGTCGCGCACGGCGGGCACGCGCTCCCAGAACCAGTCGCGCACGGGGAAGGCGCCGTAGCGCGAGCCGAGCCCCTCGAGCCGCTGCGCGTACGCGCGCAGGTGCGCGAGCTCCTCCAGCGCCAGGCGCACGAGCCCGGCGCGGAAGGCGCGCGGCGTCGCGGGGAAGGCGAGCACGGCCCAGGCGAAGAGCTCGGCCGCCTGCAGCTCGTGGTGCGCGAAGGCGTGCAGGAGCCGCGCGCGAGCCTCGGGCCGCGCGAGCGCGCCCGCGCCCGGCGTGCGCGCCGCGCGCGCCGCGCGCGCGAGCTCGGGCGGACGCCCCGGCGCGGCCAGGCGGCGCGGCGCCGGATCCTGCGCCCACGCGCTGCGCGCGAACGGCGGCGGCGCCGGCGGCGCGAGCTTGTGCGCGAGCGCGCGCGTCGTCACGAGCTCGAAGCACCAGCGCTCGAGCGTGCCCGCCGGCGGCGGGGCGAGGCGCGCGTCGCCGGTCGCGTCGCGGCGCACGCTCAGCGGCCGCGCCAGTCGACCCAGTCGCGCCAGGTCGCGGCGTCGGCGAGCCCGGCCTCGCGGCCCGCGCTGGCGAGCTGGTCGAACCACGCGCTCGTCCAGAGCTCCTCGTGCGGCCGGCCGCGCGGGCCGGGGCGAGCGCTGCCCAGGCCTTCGGCCACGCCGTAGGTGTGCGCGCGCGCGAGCGCCTGCGCCAGGAGCTTCGAGCTCTCGACGCGCCCGGGCGCGGCCTGCGCGCCCTGCGCGAGGATCGCGAGCGCGCGGTCCCAGGCGGGCGGCAGGTCGCCCGTCAGCACGTAGCGGTCGAGCTGCACCTCGCACCACAAGGCCTGCGCCAGCGGCCCGAGGTCGGAGAGCGAGAGCGTGCGCAGCCAGGCGTCCCAGCGGCGCTCGCGCAGCCCCTTGGCGCGCGCCTCGAGCAGGCGCAGCTCGATGCGCGCCGCGTCGGGCGCGTCGGGCGCGGCGTGTCGCGAGCGCGCGGACGCGCTCGAGGCGAGCTGGTCGCGCGCCTGCGCCAGGATGCCGCCCAGGTCGAGCGCGGCGATCTCGAGCGGATGCTCTGCGGGAGCGGCGGCGGCGAGCGCCTCCGGCGGCGGCGCGACGCGCCCGGAGCGGGCGGCGAGCCCGCCGAGCAGGACCAGCACGCAGGCCGCGGCGAGGTAGGGCAGGAGCGCGCGCGGCAGGCTCGTGCGCGGCGCCGGCCGGGGCTTCGTGGCGGCGAGCACGCGCTGCACGAGTCGCTCCTCGCGCGCCGGGCTCCAGCCGGCGTCGCGCAGCGAGCGTCGCGCGCGCGCGAGCCGGCGCTCGAAGGCGCGCAGCCGGGCGCCGTCCTGCGCGTCGGCGCAGAGGCGCGCGCGCGCCGCGCGGCGCTCGGCCGGACGCCCGAGGACGGCGTCGAGCAGCCGCTCGTCCGCGGCGCGCTCGTCGTCCCAGCGCGGGCGGCTCATGCCCGCTCCTCCCGCACGCGCGCGAGCGTCCCGCGCAGCCCCCACAGGAGCCGCAGGCGGCGCACCGCGTGGAACATGCGCGACTTGACCGTGCCGACCGGGATCGCGAGCAGCGCGGCGATCTCCTCGTAGGCGAGCTCGCCCAGCACCGCCAGCTCGAACACCTCGCGCTGTCCCGGCGAGAGCGAGCGCAGCAGCGCGTCCAGACGCTGAGCCTCCTCGGCGCGCAGCAACCCGTCGCCGGGATCGCCGACCGCCGCGATCGGCTCCGGCGCGCTCGGCGGCCAGGCCTCGGGGCTCGCGCCCACGCGGCGGCAGTCGTCGATCCAGAGGTTGCGCGCGAGCTGGAAGGCGTAGGCGACGAAGCGCTCCTGCGGGCGGTAGCGCTCGGCGCTCTGGACCAGGCGCAGGAAGAGGTCCTGCGTCAGGTCCTCCGCGCGACCCAGCCGCGCGCCGTGGCGCAGGAAGTAGGCGACGAACGTGCGCGCGTGCGCCCGCACGAAGGCCTCGAACGGCTGCGCGTCGCCCGCGCGCAGCGCGAGCAGGGGATCGCGCGCCTCCTCCGCGGGCCGCGACGCGGGCGTGCGCCCGGGGCGCCGCGCCGGCCGCGGGAGAGCCTTCCTCCAGTCCACGTGCGCATGCTAGCGCCAGGGCGCCGTCGCCGGGAGCCGCGCAGGCGGCGCGCGGAGAGGCGAGCGAGAGCCACGAATGCTTGAACCTTTCCAGCCGCCGTCCGTTCCTCGCTCCTTCGATCTCGAGCGCAAGATCGGCGACGCGGGCGAGAGCGGGCACGAGCGGACGCCTGGGGCTGCACGGAAGTCGTCGAGCGGATCGCGCGCGGCGCCGAGCGGGAGGCCGCGCGCGCGGACGAGGCCGCCGACCACGGCGAGCTCGCGAGGCGGCTCGCGACCGGCCGGAGCCCCGCGCGGCGCCGCTCCGGCGTCCTCGATGCCGGGCCTCGGATGGAAGGGCGCGGAACGGCTCCGGTCGGCCTGACGGGCTTCCAGCCCAAGAAAAGTTGAACCGGGAACCCCGGTCCTGGCGACACATCGATGACGGAAGCCTGCCAGCGCTCGCATGCCGGGTCCCCTCCGCATTTCCACAGGCCTGCGTGGCCCCGTTGGACGGAAGCCGGCCCCTGACGCCCGATCCCGTGGCGCCCGGGCCTGCACCCGATCGCGGGTCGCGCGGGACGTCCCGTCGCGGGAGGCGGCGTGACGATGCAGGCGCGCTCCTCGGCGGCCGTCTCCGCCGCGGCGGGAGCCGTCGAGCGGTCCCGATCGGTCCCGCGCCCCGAGCCGTCGGCGCCGGCTCGCGAGGCCCTCTCCGCCGTCGGGGACGGTGGGCTCGCGCTGGCGGTGGCGGTCGGCCTCGCGCTGCTCTACGCGCTCACGCTGCAGGAGCGGGTGAGCGGAGACGGCGCGGGCCTGGCGAGCCTCTACGCGCGTCCGGACTTCGTCTACTACAACGTCGGGTGGGAGCCGCTGTGCCGGCTGCTCGGCCTCTTCGTCCCGCGCACGGCGGACCCCTTCCTCGTGCCGAAGCTCGCCAGCGTCCTGGGCGCGGCGATCGGCTGCGGGGCCACGGTGCTGCTCGCGCGCGGACTCGGCGTGGGGCGTTTCGGCGCGGCGGCGGGCGCGCTCGTCCTCGGGCTGACGCCCGCCGTGTGGCACCAGGCCACGACGATCGAGGCGCACGCCGTGCACTTCGGCGTGCTCGCCACGATGGCGACCGTCACGCTGCTGGCTCCCTGGCGGCGTCCCGCGCTGGCGCTGACGCTGGCGGCGCTGGCGCTCGCGGCGACCTACACGACGCAGCACATCACGCTGCTCGTCGGTCCGGCCTGGGTGCTGCTCGTGCAGGCCGGCCGCGCGCGCCGCGCGCAGCCCTTCCGCTGGCGCACGCTGCTGCTCGTCGTCGGGCCGGTGCTCCTCGCCGCGCTCGTGCTCACGCTGCTCTTCGCGAACCTCCGGCGCTTCGGCACGCTCACGCTGACCGTCGAGAACCTCCTGTTCCGCGTCCGCATCAGCTACCACCCCGCGCGCGCGCTGCGCGTGCTCTGGGACGACTGGGCGCTGCGGCCGTTCCTGGCGCTGCCCCTGGGGGTGCTGGGCCTCGTGCGCGCTCCGTTCGCGCGCCATGCGCGCCTGGCGCTCGCGCTGGGCTGCGGCGTGCCGCTGGCGTACTTCCTGGCCTGGGGCGTCCCCGAGGAGGGCGGCTACTTCCTGGGCAGCGCCTGCTTCTGGGGCGTCGCGGCGGCGGCCGCTCTCGACCGGCCCGGCGCGCGCCGCGCGATCGGGGCCGCGGCGCTGCTCGTCGCCCTGGGCGTCCAGGTCGTCGTCGCGCGCTTCCTGATCGCCCGCCACGACAGCCGCTGGACGATGTCGGAGCGGGTCGCGCTCGCCCGCCGGGCGCTGGGGACGAACGGGCTCTTCGTCTCCACGCTCGACGTTCCTGCGCTCAGGCTCTGGGATCCGGGGCTCGAGCAGATCTCGGTCCACGACGCGCTGGCGGGGATGGTGCCGCCGGACGTGACGGCGACGGAGGGCTACGCGCCGGTGATCCTGGCGGAGCTCGAGCGCCGTCTGCGGATGCACGAGCGGCTCGTCCTGGACCTCGGCTACCGCTCGCGCCAGGAGCGGCGCATCATCGAGCTGCGCGCGCCGTGCTACGCGGCGGTCGAGGAGGAGCTCCGCCGCCGCCACGCCACGCGCGTGCTCGAGCACCCGCGCTGGCCGATGCTGGTGGTCGAGCGGCCCTGAGGCGCGGGCCCGCGCGCTACTCCGTCGCCAGCCCGGCGAGCACCTCGCGCAGCGCGCCGGCGACGTTGTCGGCCAGGCGCTCCTGGCCCTCCGGCGTGGGGTGCAGGCCGTCGTCCTGGTTCATCGCCGGGACGCCGCCCACGCCCTCCATGAAGAAGGGCACGAAGGCGAGCCCGTACTCCTCGGCCAGCCGCGGGTAGAGCGCGTCGAACTCCGCGCCGTACGCGCCGTAGTTCGGCGGCAGGCGCACGCCGAGCAGGAGCACGGCCGCGCCCGCGGCGCGCGCGCCCTCGATCAGGGCGCGCAGGTTGGCCTCGACCTCCTCGAGCGGGATGCCGCGCAGCCCGTCGTTGCCGCCGATCTCGAGCACGACGACGTCGGGCTGGCTGCGCAGCACCCAGGGGAGCGCGCTGCGCGCGCCGGAGGTCGTGCGGCCGCTCTCGCTGGCGTTCACCAGGCGGAAGGGACGCCCCTCCGCCGCCAGGCGGGCCGCCAGGCGCGCGGGGAAGGCCTGCTGCTCGGCGAGGTGCAGCCCGGCGCCGATGCTGTCGCCGAGGAAGGCCACCGTGGGCGCGCCCGCGGGCGCCTCGGGCGCGGCGCTCTCGTCCAGCGCGGCGCCGGGTGCGGGCGCGTCGAGACCGCGCGCGAGGCCGGGGGCGGAGCGCCGCTCCGGCTCGCCGCCGCCCTCCGAGCAGCCGAGCGCGAGGAGCAAGGCGAGGCAGGCGAGCGCGCGGCGCGGCATGCCTCCACTCTAGGCCACGCGCGCGCGCGAGCGCAGGGCCGCAGTGGGATCGTCGCGCACCCGAGTCCGTGCGCCGCCGCCGACGGCCTTACGGGTCGCTGACCAGGAGGGGCGCGCTCGCGCCCGTACACTGCGCCGATGCTCCAGCGCCTCCCTTCCGCCTCCTTCCCGCTGCTCGCCGCTCTCCTCCTCGCCGCCTGCTCGTCGCGCGCCGCGCGCGGGGACGACGCCTCCGGCCTCGCGCCGGCCCTGGCGAGCCTCTCGGCCGAGGAGCTGATGGCGCACGTGCGCGTGCTCGCGAGCGACGCCTTCGAGGGCCGCGCGCCGGGCACCGCGGGCGAGCGCAAGACGGTCGAGTACCTGACGCGCGCCTTCCGCGACCTCGGGCTCGAGCCGGGGAATCCCGACGGCAGCTACGTGCAGCGCGTCCCGCTGCTCGGGCACACGACGACCTCGAGCGCGTCCTTCGCCACGCCGGCGGGCGCGATCCCGCTCGCGCCGCTCGAGGACTACGTCGCGACGACGCGCCGCGAGCGCGTGTCGCTCGCGGACCTGCCGCTCGTCTTCGTCGGCTACGGCACGGTCGCGCCGGAGGAGGGCTGGGACGACTACAAGGGCGTGGACGTGCGCGGCAAGGCGATCGTCATGCTGGTGAACGACCCGCCGGTGCCGCTCGCCGACGACCCGACGCGGCGCGACCCGGGCGTCTTCCGCGGCGACGCGATGACCTACTACGGCCGCTGGACCTACAAGTACGAGGTCGCGCGCGAGAAGGGCGCCGCGGCCGCGATCCTCGTGCACGAGACCGGCCCCGCGGGCTACCCGTGGGAGGTCGTGTCGGGGAGCTGGGGGCGCGAGGGCTTCGACGTGGCCGGCGCGGAGGTCGCCGATCGGCACGTGGCGGTCGAGGCCTGGATCCAGCGCGCGATCGCCGAGCGGCTCTTCGCCGCCTGCGGGCTCGACTTCGAGGCCGAGAAGCGCGCCGCGCTCGGGCGCGACTTCCGCCCCGTCGAGCTGCGCGGCGCGCGCGCGCGCTTCGACTGCACGGCGGAGCTGCGCACGATCGAGTCGCAGAACGTCGTCGCCGCGCGCCGCGGCGTCGACCCGGCGCGGCGCGACGAGTGGATCGTCTTCTCCGCGCACTGGGACCACCTGGGCGTGGACCCGGTGGGCGAGGGCGACCGCATCTACAACGGCGCGCTCGACAACGCCTCGGGCACGGCGGCCCTGCTCGAGATCGCGCAGGCGTTCACGCGGGTCGCGCCGGATCGCTCGCTCCTGTTCCTGGCGGTGACGGGCGAGGAGGAGGGGCTGCTCGGCTCGGAGCACTACGCCGCGCACCCGCTGCACCCGCTCGAGAAGACGCTCGCGAACATCAACATGGACGGGCTCAACCCCTACGGCCGCACGCGCGACGTCGTGAGCATCGGCCTGGGCTTCTCGAGCCTGGACGCGGTGCTCGAGCGCGCGGCCGCCGCCCAGGAGCGCCGCGTCGTGCCCGATCCCGAGCCGGAGAAGGGCTTCTACTTCCGCTCCGACCACTTCTCGTTCGTGCGCCGCGGCGTGCCGGCGCTCTACGCCGAGTCCGGCATCGACTACCGCGGGCGCCCCGCGGGCTGGGGCAAGGCGCGCCGCGACCGCTACACCGCGGAGGACTACCACCAGCCCTCCGACGAGGTGAAGGACGACTGGGACCTCGCGGGCGCGCTGGAGGACGTCGCGCTCTACCTGCGCGTCGCCTGGGCGCTGGCGCAGGCCGACGTCTGGCCGACCTGGAACGAGGGGAGCGAGTTCCGCGCGGTGCGCGCGGCGATGCTGGCGGGCCGGAACTGACGCGGCGCGGCCCGCCCGCCCCGCTCCGGCCTTGCGGCGGGCGATGCGGGGGTGGCAGGCTCGCCGGTCCTCGCCCATGAGTCCCGGACGATGAACGCGCCGCAGATCGAGTGCCTGCACCTGGGGAAGACGATGCCCTCGGGCGGGCGCGCGCTCGTGATCCTCGACGACGTCTCGCTGGCGGTCGAGGCGGGCGAGGTCGTCGCGATCCTCGGGCCCTCGGGCAGCGGCAAGTCCACGCTGCTCGGCCTGCTGGCCGGGCTCGACCGCCCGAGCGCGGGCAGCGTGCGCCTCTTCGGGCGCGCGCTCGAGGGGCTGGGCGAGGACGAGCTGGCGCTCCTGCGGCGCGCGCGCGTCGGCTTCGTGTTCCAGAGCTTCCAGCTGCTCGCCAACCTGACCGCGCTCGAGAACGTGTCGATGCCGCTCGAGCTGTGCGGGGTGACGGGCGCGCGCGAGCGCTCGCGCGAGGCGCTGGCCGAGGTCGGGCTGGCGGAGCGCGCGCACCACTACCCGGCCCAGCTCTCGGGCGGCGAGCAGCAGCGCGTGGCGCTGGCGCGCGCCTTCGCGCCGCGGCCGGCCGTGCTCTTCGCCGACGAGCCGACCGGCAACCTCGACCTCGAGACCGGCGCACGCGTGCTCGAGCAGCTCCTCGCGCTGCGCGAGCGCCACGGCACCACCCTCGTGCTCGTCACGCACGACGCCTCGATCGCCGCGCGCGCGGGCCGGCGCGTGCATCTGCGCGGCGGGCGCGTCGAGCGCGAGGTGCGCGCGCCGTGAGCGCCGCGCCCGCGCCGCGCGCTCCCTGGCGCGCGCTGGCCTCGGCGGTGCTGCGCGAGACGCGCGCCTCGTGGGGGCGGCTCGCGTTCTTCGCGCTGTGCCTCTCGATCGGCGTCGCGGCGGTCGTCGGCGTCGGCGCGCTCGTCGCGGCGATGGAGGAGAGCCTGCGCGCCTCCTCGCGCGATCTGCTGGCCGCCGACCTGCGCGCCTCGTCGCGCCAGCCGCTGCCCGACGCGCTCGAGGCCTTCTTCGCCGAGCGCCCGCACGAGCGCGCCGACGTGCGCGAGCTGGCGGCGATGCTCTCGACCGAGGAGCGCGCCGGCGGCGCCGCCGCGCAGGCGACGACGCGCCTGGTCGAGCTCAAGGTCGTCGACGGCGGCTACCCGTTCTACGGCCGGCTGGTGCTCGAGCCGCCGCTGGCGGCGCGGGACCTGGGCGAGGACGGCGCGTTCGTCGCGCGCGAGCTGTGCGCCGAGCTGGATCTCTCGGTCGGCGACCGCGTGCAGGTCGGCGGGGCGTCCTTCCGCGTGCTGGCCGCGGTGGTGGACGAGCCCGACCGCGTGGACTTCGCGCTGACGCTCGGGGCGCGCGTCTTCCTGAGCGCGGACGGCTTCGCGCGCACGGACCTGCACGCGGCGCAGAACCGGGTGCAGTACCGCGCGCTCTTCCGCCTTCCGGACGTGGAGAGCGAGGCCGAGCTCGAGGGGCTCGAGGACGCCTTGCGCGCGGCGCTGCCCGAGTCGGCCGGCGTGCGCCTGCGCACGCGCGCCGAGGCGCAGCCGCGGCTCGGGCGCTCGCTCGACCAGGTCGGCCGCTACCTGGGCCTGGTGGCGCTGCTCTCGCTGCTCCTCGGCGGCATCGGCGTGTCGCAGGTCGTGCGCGCCTGGCTCGCGGGGCGCGCGCAGAGCGTGGCGGTGCTGCGCTCGCTCGGCTTCCGCGCCCGCGAGGTGGCCGCGGCCTACCTGTGCAACGTCGCGCTGCTCGCGCTGGCGGGCTCGCTCGCCGGCGGCGTCGTCGGCGCGCTCCTGCCGCAGCTCGTGCGCGCCTATGCGCCCGAGCTCTTCCAGAGCGGTATCGCCGAGCTGTGGCAGCCCTGGTCGGTCGCGCGCGGCGTGGGCCTGGGCGTGCTGGTCGCGCTGTTCTTCAGCCTGCCGCCGCTCGCCTCGGTGCTCCGCTGGCCTTGCTGGCCGGCGTGCTCGCGAGCGCCTGGCTGCAGGGCGGCGAGCTCGACGTGGCCGCGACCTTCACGCTCGGCCTGGGCCTGCTCGCCGCCGCGCTGTGGGGCGGCGCGCGCCTGGCGATGCTGGGCGCGGCGCGCCTGCCGCGCGGCCGCCTCGGCCCGTACCTCGAGCACGGTCTGGCCGCCCTGGCGCGCCCCAACGCCGGCACCGCGGGCGCGATCGTCGCGCTCGGCCTGGGCGTGATGGTGGTGGTCGCGATGGGCCTGGTCGAGGGCCGCCTGAGCGCCACGCTGCGCGACGCGCTGCCGGACAACGCGCCGAGCCTGTTCCTGGTCGACGTGCAGCCCGAGCAATGGGAGGGCGTGCGCGCGGAGCTCGAGTCCGCGGGCGCGCGCTCGATCGACTCGGTGCCGGTGGTGATGGCGCGCCTGCGGGGGATCGGGGCGCGCGGCAGCGACGCGGACGCGCCCGACGAGGGCGAGCGGCGCGGTTCCGCGCGAGCGGACGGCGGCGACGGGCGCGACGACGGCCGCGGCGACGGGCGCCGTGACGGACGCCGCTCGGGCTGGGCCTTCCACCGCGAGCAGCGCCTGACCTGGCTCGAGACGCTGCCCGAGGACAACGAGATCATCGCCGGTGCCCTGTGGAGCGATCCCGAGCGGCTCGAGGTCAGCCTGGAGGAGGGCTTCGCCGACGAGCTCGACGCGACGCTCGGCGACACGCTCGAGCTCGACGTGCAGGGCGTGCCGCTCGAGCTCACGGTCACCAGCCTGCGCACGGTCGACTGGCAGAGCTTCCACATCAACTTCTTCCTGGTGGTCGAGCCCGGCGCGCTCGAGGGCGCCCCGCACCTGCGCATCGCCGCCGCGCGCCTCGACGGCGAGCCGGCCGAGCTCGGCCTGCAGAACCGGCTCGCGCGCGACTACCCCAACGTGACCCTGGTGCGCATCCGCCCGATCCTCGAGAAGGTGGCGGCCGTGCTCGCGCGCCTGGCGATCGGCGTGCGCGCGCTGGGCGCCTTCACGATCCTGACGGGCCTGGTGATCCTGGCCGGCGCCGTCGGCACGAGCGCCCTGCGCCGCGCGCGCGAGGCCGCGCTGCTCAAGGTGCTGGGCGTGACGCGCGGCGGCGTCACGCGCCTCTTCGCGCTCGAGTACGCGCTCTCCGGCCTGGTGGCCGGCGCGATCGGCGCCGCCGGCGCGATGGTCCTCGCCTGGGCCTTCCTCGAGCACATGCTCGAGCTCGACGGCGACCTGCCGCCCGCCACGATCCCGCTGGCGGCCCTGGCGAGCGCGCTGCTCGCCACCCTCAGCGGCCTCGCCGCGAGCGTGCGCGCACTGCGCGCACGGCCGATCGAGACGCTGCGGGGATGAACGCGCGTGGGCTACAGGGGGTCTGGAGAAGCAATGCCAGCGACCCCGCAGGGTGTCGAGGCACCGGTTTCTCCGCCTTGGCTCCGCGATCCTCGACGGCGGGTCCTCGCGGACGCCGCGGTTCCGCGAGCGCCGCGGGCGGAGCTCGCAGCGGATACCCTCCCACCACCTGCACCGAGCCGTTCCACCTCCCGCGACCCCCCATGCCCCTGATGCGTGCCAACCCCCTCACGTGCGCCCTGCTGGCCCTCTCCTGCCTGCCGCTCGGCGGCTGCCTCCTGTCCCAGGACAGGGTGAACGAGCCGATCCCTTCCCGTGCGGTCGAGGCGCTGCAGGTCGGCATGAGCGCGAGCGACGTCGTCGCCCTGCTGGGCGCGCCCGTGGAGGTCGTGGAGCTCGGCCAGCGGACGGCCTATCACTTCGAGTTCGAGCGCACGAAGCAGACGGGCCTGTTCCTGGTCGTCTTCAACATGAGCCGTCTGGACGCGCGCGCCGATCGCGTTTGGTGCTTCTTCGACGCGGGCGATCGGCTGACCCACGTGGCGAGCAGCCTGGATGCGGACGAGGTGGCCTACGGTCTGCGCTGAGCGCCACGCGCGGCGGCCGCGCAGGCGTGCAGCGCTCGCGCTCTGCCTGTGCGCAGCCGCGCTCGCGAGCAGCTGCGTGCGCCTCACGTACCGGCGGGTGGAGCGCTTTGCCCCGCCCGAGCCGGAGGTCCTGGACGCGCTGGCGGTCGACGCACCGCTCGCGCTGTGCCTCGAGCAGCTCGGCGCGCCGTGGCAGGTGCTCGAGCAGGAGGGCGAGATGCGCGAGCGCGGTCTCGTGCTGATCTACGCCTGGGAGCGAGCCTCGGGCTGGGCCGGCTCGGTCTCGAGCGGCCAGCGCAACATCCCGGGCTCGTTCTCCCTCGGGCGCAGCGCGGCGGGCTGGAGCTCCGTCGTGCTCTGGTTCGATGTCGACGATCGGCTCGAGCGCTGGCAGCAGGGATCCCTGCCTCCGGAGCTCGCCTCGGTGCTGACGCGGCGGCGAGGCTTCTGAGTCGCGCAGGGGTGCTCGCGCCGGCGATCGCCCCACCGTTCGCGGGGTCGATGGGGAGTCCCGGGCAGGGGGACGCTGCGGCCCTCGGCTGGCCTGCGCCTCGCAGCGCCGCAACCGAGCTTGGTCAGGGCCCTGCCGAAGGGTGCTAGATTGATGCCATGCGCACGCTCCTCGGCCTCGCCTGCACGCTCGTCCTTTC
>CADEGS010000010.1:0-46540 GCA_902826945.1 uncultured bacterium
GCGGCCTGGAGGACGTGCGGCGCGGCTTCGGCGACGCGCGCTTCGACGGCGAGGCGCGCGCCATCTCGGCCGTGGTCGAGGACGTCATGGTCCTGTGCGTGTACGTGGTGAACGGCCAGTCGGTCGGCAGCGAGCGCTACCGCTACAAGCTGGAGTGGATGGCCGCGCTGCGCGAGCACGTCGCCGCGCGCTTCCCGATGGGGGAGAAGGTCGTCGTCGCGGGCGATTTCAACTGCACGGTGGACGACCGCGACGTGTACGATCCCGTCGCGTGGCGCGAGCAGATCCTGTGCTCGACCCCGGAGCGCGAGGCGCTCGGGACGCTCTTCGAGCTCGGCCTCGCGGACGCGCTGCGGGCGCGCGACCGGCGCACGGGCGTCTACACCTGGTGGGACTACCGCACGCGCGGCTTCGAGCGCCGCAACCGCGGCCTGCGCATCGACCACCTGCTGCTCTCGCCGCCGGCCTTGGCCGCGTGCTCGCGCGTGGACGTGGACGTCGAGGTGCGCGCCGGCAAGCGCCCCAGCGACCACGCGCCGGTCGTGGCGCTGCTCGACGGCGCGCCGCCCGAGGTGCGCGAGGCCTGAGCGCCCGAGAAAGAATCCTGCGCGGCCCCCAGCACCGTCTGGCTCCGCCCTGGCGGCGTGGCGCCTCCTCCGAGTCTTGCCGTGAATGCGCGTCGTCGGCGCGCCTTGCCAGGACGAAGCCAGACGGCACCGGGAGCCACGCAGGATTCTTTCCCGGGCTCTGAGCGGCGCCTCGCCCGGCGTTCGTCCGGCCGCTCGGTCCCGTCGATCGAGCCGGGCTCCCGGGCCGGGGCGCAAAGGCCACGCTCAGGGCAGGAGCGCGTCCTGCGCCAGCGCGGCGCGCGCGCGCTTCTCGGTGTCGAGCTCGGCGAAGAGGTCGAGCCGGACGCCGTGCGAGAGCGGCATGCTCAGCATCAGCATGTCGGCGAGCAGCGAGATCGGCCCCTGCGCGGGCAGCTCGCCCTCCTCCTCCTCCTTCTCGGCCGGCGTGCGCGAGCGCTCGCGGCGGCGGATGGCGCTCAGGAGCTCCTCTCGCAGCGCCGTCTCGCGCTCGCGCGGGACCGGGATCTCGTGCGCCTCCTGCGTGCGCACGCGGCGGTAGAGCCGGTCGCTGTCCACCTCCTGCGCGAGCACGCGCCGCAGCCCGTAGAGCACCAGCCGGTAGCGTCCGTCCGGAAGGCGGTCGTGGCGGCCGATCTCGCCCAGGCCGGCCACGGGGTGGAACGGGGGGGTGCCCGTCAGCGACTCGCCGCGGGCCGGCGCCCCGACCACGATGCGGCCGGGGCCGTCGAGCACGTCCTCCATCATCTGCAGGTAGCGCGGCTCGAACACGACCAGGTCCATCAGGCCGTGGGGCACGAGCACCTGCGGCAGCAGGAACAGCGGGTAGACGCGTGCCTCGGGGTCCGCCGCGTCGGGGGGCGGCCAGTGCGACGGGACCGGCTCCAAAGCTATCTCGGGCGTCCGACCGCGCCGCGCGTCGCCTCGCGGCCGAGCACCAGCGCGAGCCGGTGCAGGTCGGCGGCGGGCCGCGCGAGGCCGCGCAGCTGGAGGCTGTTCATCAGGTTCAGGACGTGCCGCTGGAACAGAGCGCGGTCGCTCGCCTCCTGGAACCACTGCGGCTTGGGCAGGAGCGCGTGCTCCGCCAGGTAGCGCACGCAGTCGTCGCGCGTGCGCACCTTGCCGCCGTGGAAGGGGTCGACGATCAGGCCGCGCCGCCCGTCGCGCACGCGCAGGAGCACGTGCCCGGGCAGCGGCAGCGCGCCCGCGCGCAGCCCCGCGCGTCGCGCCACGAAGAGATAGATCGCGACCAGCGTCAGCGGCATCCCGCGCTTGCGCTCGATCGCGCGGTGCAGGTGGACGTTGTCGGGGTGGTCGTAGCCCTCCTCGCCGCCGGCGAAGCCGAGCTCGTCGCCCAGCACGCGCGAGAGCACCAGCGCGCGCGCCAGCGGGCGCGTCTCGCGCTCGGCGCGCCGCGCGACCTCGGCGCCCAGCGCGTCCAGCGCGCGCTCGTACGGGCGGCTGTCGAGGTCGGCGCGCTCCAGGCGCCCGAGCAGGAACAGCGCGCGCTCGAGGTCGATGCGGCGCCGCGGCGCGTGGCGCAGCAGGCGGCGCACGACGTCGCGGCGGTCGAGCTCGCCGACCAGCGCCCGCGCGCGGGCGCGCAGCCGCGGCGAGGGCGTGCGCGCGGCCCGCGCCAGCGCCGGCCGCGCGGCGCGCCCCTGGCGCAGGAGCTCGTCGCGCACCACCTCGAGCACGGTCGGGGACTCGTCCTCGAGCAGCTCGACCAGCGTGCGCACGCGCTCCCGCCCGGCGCGCGCGCGCGCGTCGGTCGGCGGATCCCCGGGGCCGCCGGCCCGTCCGTCGGTCGGAACGGCGGCAGGCTGTCGGGACGCGGGATGCAACGGAAGAGGCGCCGAGCGCCGGACCCGATCATACCCGCGCGGCTCGCGCCTGCGCCCCCCGCGCTCGGCGCCGCGCTCGACCGCCGGGGCGACCTTGCGAGGCGCCAGGCCCCCCTCTATCCTTCTTGCCCTCGTTCCCCCGGGGCGCCGGGCGCGCTTCCCCCTCGCGCGTCTGGCCCGGGGCTCCTCCGTCCCCGGTCCGCCCCGCGCGAGCGCGGACCGTCGTCCTGGTCCCTCGCGGGAGGCCGATGCACGTCCGCACCCCCGGCGACCGCTCGGTCGTCGTCACCCACGCCCTGCGCACGCCGATCGGCAAGTTCCTGGGCTCGCTGGCCGAGCTGGGAGCCGCCGACCTCGGGACGAGCGTCGTGCGCGCGCTGCTGGCGCGCTCGGGCGTGCCGGCCGAGCGCGTGGGGGAGCTCGTCTTCGGCAACGCGCGCCAGGCGGGCGGCGGCCCCAACCCCGCGCGCCAGATCGCGGTGCGCGCGGGGATCCCCGCCGCGACGCCGGCCTGGACGGTGAACATGGCCTGCGCCTCGGGCCTGAAGGCGATCGGCCTGGCGGCCGAGTCGGTGCGCCGCGGGCGCGTCGACTTCGCCGTGGCGGGGGGGACGGAGAGCATGAGCCGCCTGCCGTTCCTCCTGCCCGAGATGCGCCGCGGCTACCGCCTGGGGCACGCGCGCGTCGTCGACGCGATGCACCAGGACGGCTTCCTCTGCCCGCTGTGCGACATGCTGATGGGCGAGACGGCGGAGAAGCTGGCGCTGGACCTCGACATCCCGCGCGAGGAGCAGGACGCCTTCGCGCTCGCGAGCCAGCGGCGCGCGGGCGAGGCCGCCGCGGCCGGGCGCTTCGAGGCCGAGATCGCGAGCGTCGAGGTCCCGGGGCGCAAGGGCCCGACCGTCGTGTCGGCCGACGAGCACGTGCGCCCCGACGCGACGCTCGAGGGGCTGCGCAAGCTCCCGCCGGTGTTCGACCCCGCGAACGGCAGCGTGACCGCCGGCAACGCCTCGGGCATCACCGACGGGGCGGCGGCGCTGCTGCTGACGACGCCCGAGCTGGCGCGCGAGCACGGGCTCGAGCCGCTGGCCTTCGTCGGCGCCGAGGCGCAGGCGGGGGTCGATCCGAGCGTCATGGGGCTCGGACCGGTGCCGGCCTGCCGCATGCTGGAGCAAGCGAGCGGCCGGCGCGCGGCCGACTACGACCTGGTCGAGCTGAACGAGGCCTTCGCCGCGCAGGTGATCGCCTGCCGGCGCGAGCTCGGGCTGGACCCCGAGCGCCTGAACGTGAACGGCGGCGCGATCGCGCTCGGGCACCCGATCGGCGCCAGCGGCGCGCGCATCGTCGTCACGCTCCTGCACGAGCTGCGCCGCCGCGGCGGCGCGCACGGCCTGGCGACCCTGTGCGTCTCCGGCGGCATGGGCTTCGCGATGGCCTTCCACGCCGAGGGCCCCTGACGCGCCGCGCGGCGCCGCACCTCCCGACAGAACCCGAGAAGCGAGACCTGAGCATGGCGATCGAGATCAAGAGCGTGGGCGTCGTGGGCTGCGGCCTGATGGGGCACGGCATCGCGCAGGTGGCCGCGCAGGGCGGCTTCGGCGTGGTCGTGGTCGAGGCCGAGAAGGGCTTCCTGGACAAGGGCCTGGCGCGCATCCGCGGCAGCCTCGACAAGCTGGCGCAGCGCGCCGTCGCCAAGGGCGGCGTGGACGAGGCCACGGCGAAGAAGGACGCCGACGACACCTTCGCGCGCGTGCGCGGGACGCTCTCGCGCGCCGACCTCTCCGGCTGCGACCTCGTGATCGAGGCCATCGTCGAGGACCTGGGCGAGAAGAAGAAGCTCTTCGCCGAGCTCGGCCGCGTCTGCAAGCCGCAGGCGATCCTGGCCTCGAACACCTCGAGCTTCCCCGTCGGCGAGATGGCCGAGGCCTCGGGCCGGCCCGAGCGCGTCGTCGGCCTGCACTTCTTCAACCCCGTCCAGCTCATGCGCCTGGTCGAGGTCGTGCGCACGCCGCGCACCGACGCCGAGGTCTTCGCCGCCGCGCGCGCCTTCGGCGAGGCCGTCGGCAAGGCGCCGGTGGCCTGCAAGGACACGCCCGGCTTCGTGGTGAACCGCCTGCTCGTGCCCTACATGGTGCAGGCGTACCTGATGCTCGAGCGCGGGGACGCCACGAAGGAGGACATCGACACCGCCATGCAGCAGGGCTGCGGCTACCCGATGGGGCCGATCACGCTGGGCGACTACGTCGGCCTGGACACCACGCTCTCGATCGTGCGCGGCTGGTGCGAGCGCTACCCCGACGAGCCGGCCTTCCGGATCCCCGCCAGCCTCGAGCGCAAGGTGGCGGAGGGCAAGCTGGGCCGCAAGACCGGCGAGGGCTTCTACAAGTGGGACGGCGACAAGAAGGTCGGCTGAGGAGACGGACATGAGCAAGAACGCATCCGACGTGAAGGCCGTCCTCGAGACCAGCGAGGGATCCATGACCTTCGAGTTCTTCCCCGACAAGGCGCCGGGCCACGTGGACAACTTCGTCAGCCTGGCGGAGAAGGGGTTCTACGACGGGACCTGCTTCCACCGCGTGATCGAGGGCTTCATGATCCAGGGCGGCTGCCCGGAGGGCACCGGCCGCGGCGGCCCCGGCTACACGATCGACGCCGAGTTCAACGACGTGCACCACGAGCGCGGCGTGCTCTCGATGGCGCGCTCGAGCAACCCGAACTCGGCCGGCAGCCAGTTCTTCGTGTGCCACGGCGACGCGGGCTTCCTCGACCGCCAGTACACGGCCTTCGGCCGGCTGGTCGAGGGCGACGAGACGCTGGAGAAGATCGCGACGGCGCCGGTCAAGAGCGGCGGCGGCGGCGAGCGCTCGACGCCCGTGAAGCCCGTCAAGGTGACCAAGGTGCGCATCGAGCGCGGCGGGGGGAAGGCGCGATGAGCTACGAGAACCTGCGCTTCGAGGTCGAGGACGGCGTCGCCGTCGTCACGGTCGATCGCCAGAAGGCGCTCAACGCGCTGAACGAGGCGACGCTCTCCGAGATGGTCGCCGCCTTCGACGCCTGCCGCGACGACGCCGCCGTGCGCGCCGTCGTGTTGACCGGCGCGGGCGACAAGGCCTTCGTGGCGGGCGCCGACATCAACGAGCTGGCGCGCCTCGACCCGCTCGGCGCCAAGACGCTCGCGCGCCGCGGCCAGAGCGTTCTGGCACGCCTCGAGACGATGGGCAAGCCGACCGTGGCGATGGTGAACGGCTTCGCGCTCGGCGGCGGCCTCGAGCTGGCGCTCGCCTGCACCCTGCGCACGGCCAGCACGACCGCCCAGCTCGGGCTGCCCGAGGTCAAGCTCGGGATCATCCCCGGCTACGGCGGCACGCAGCGCCTGCTGCGCATCGCCGGGCCCGGCGTGGCGCGCGAGTGGATCCTGACCGGGGACATGTTCTCGGCCGAGGAGGCGCACCGCGTCGGCGTCGTCAACCGCCTGTTCCCGCCCGCGGACCTGCGCGCGGGGACGATGAAGCTCGTGCGCACGATCCTGGCGCGCGGCCCGGTGGCCGTGCGCTTCGCCATGGAGGCCGTCCTGCGCGGCTCGAACATGCCCCAGGCCGAGGGCGAGAGCCTGGAGTGCGACCTGTTCGGCCTGGCCGCGTCCACCGCCGATATGAAGGAGGGGATGGCCGCCTTCCTCGAGAAGCGCCAGCCCGCCTTCCAGGGGCGCTAGCCCCCCGCCGCGCCCCGTCCCAGAACCGCACCCAGCACCATGAACGAGATCGCGATCGTCGGCGGAGCCCGCACGCCCATGGCGGAGTACTCGGGCACGCCCGGCCACGGCAAGCTGAAGGACGTCTCGGCCATCGAGCTCGGGGCGCACGCCGCGCGCGCCGCGATCGCGCGCGCCCGGATCGACCCCGAGTCGATCGAGCACGTGATCGTCGGCAACGCGCTGCAGACCTCGGCCGACGCGCTCTACGGCGCGCGGCACGTCGGCCTGCGCGCCGGGCTGCCCGAGACGGTCCCGGCGGTGACGGTGAACCGCCTGTGCGGCTCGGGCATCGAGGCGGTCGTGCAGGCCGCGCAGCGCATCCTGCTGGGCGAGGCGCACAGCGTCCTCGCCGGGGGCATGGAGAACATGAGCCAGGCTCCCTTCGTGCTGCGCGGCGCGCGCGAGGGCTTCCACTTCGGCACGCAGCCGCAGCTCGAGGACATGCTCTTCGCCGCGCTGCAGGACCCCTACTGCGGCCTCTTCATGGCGCAGACCGCCGAGAAGATCGCCAAGCGCTTGGGCGTCCCGCGCGCCGCGCAGGACGAGTTCGCCTACCGCAGCCATCGCCTGGGGGCGGCCGCGGTGCGCGAAGGGCGCTTCGCCGAGGAGATCGAGCCCTTCGTCCTCCGCACCAAGAAGGGCGAGGTCGTCGTGGACACCGACGACCACGTCAAGCCCGACACCTCGATCGAGAAGCTCGGCCAGCTGCGCGCGGCCTTCGGGAAGGACGGCACCGTGACCGCCGGCAACGCCAGCGGCATCGTGGACGGCGCGGCCGCGGTGGTCGTGACCACCGCCGAGCGCGCGCGCGCCGACGGGCTCGACACCTGGGCGCTCGTGCGCTCGTGGGCCGCGGTCGGCGTGGACCCGAGCGAGATGGGCATCGGCCCCGTGCCGGCCATCCGCGCCTGCCTGGAGCGCGCCAAGGTGCCGCTCGCGGCGATCGACCGCTTCGAGATCAACGAGGCCTTCGCGGCGCAGTACCTGGGCTGCGAGAAGGAGCTCGGCCTCGAGCGCGACAAGGTCAACGTGAACGGCGGCGCGATCTCGCTCGGGCACCCCCTCGGGGCCACCGGCACGCGCCTGGTCCTGACGCTGATGCACGAGCTGCGGCGCTCGCAGAAGCGCTGGGGCGTGGCCTCCGCCTGCATCGGCGGCGGACAGGGCATCGCCATCCTGATCGAGAACCCGCGGGCGCGCTGAGCCGCGTGTCGCGCACACACCCGGGAGTCCCCGCACCGTGCAAACCCTCCTGCGCACCAGGCCCGACGGCACGCGCGTCGCAGCGCTCGACCCGCAGAAGCGCGTCCTGTTCCTGACCAAGGACCTCGAGCGCATCCGCGCGCAGCTGCGCGGCGAGCTCGACCTGCGCATGGCGGACGTGGACCCCGCCGAGCTGCTCGACGACATCAACACCGACGTGATGACGCCGGCCTGGGTGTGCTTCCGCCACCGGCCGGAGGACATCGCGCTCGACGCCTACGCCGGCCTGCTCGACGCGCACGGCAAGCGCGTGTTCGAGACGCGCGCGCTCCTGGACGGGAACTTCCAGGTGATCGTGTCCGGCCAGCGCAAGGGCACGGGCTCCAGCCGCGAGACCGCGCCGCAGTGCGAGAAGTGGTCGGGCATCGAGCTCGTCGTCGCCTCCTCGTTCGCGCCGATCCACGCGCGCAACAACATCAACCTGGGCCAGCTCATGGCCGACCACGCCCAGCTCGAGCGGCTGCAGGCGGGCGAGGAGATCCCGCTCGCCGAGCTGACCGCGCGCTACGACCCGGTCACGCGCGCGATCCTCGAGGCGGGCGGCCTGTTCCCCTTCGGGGCGCGCGTGCGCGCGGGCGAGGTCGAGGTCGAGCCGCCGGCGCACCCGCCGCGCCCGATGACGATGGCCGAGAAGATCGTCGCCTCGCACCTGGTCGGCGCGCCGCCCGGCGCCTGCGTGCGGCCGGGCGACGCTTGCCTGGTGCGCGTGGACGGCGGCTACAGCCACGAGTTCACGACCGCCCAGGTGCACCACTTCCTGGCCTCGGAGCACGGCGCGGACTACGCCGTCGTGAACCCCGACAAGTTCGCGGTCTTCGAGGACCACCTGCTGTACGCCGACGGCGTGAAGAAGATGGCCCCCTTCGCGCCGCAGATCGAGACGCTGCGGCGCCTGCAGCGCGAGTTCCAGGCGCACGCCGGCGTGCGCGACTACTCCGCCGTGGACGGCGTCTCGCCGGGCATCTGCCACCAGGTGGCGCGCGAGGAGTTCGTGGACCCCGGCGACTTCATCCAGGCCACCGACTCGCACACGTGCATGGGCGGCGGCAACGACGCGCTCGCCTACGGGGTGGGCGCGACCGAGTACGCCGCGCTGCTC
Organism: uncultured bacterium; assembly: GCA_902826945.1. Next base: position 8,548 of record CADEGS010000010.1, read on the forward strand.
TACTCGGGCTTCACCTTCGTGCAGGTGCCCGAGTCGATCCGCTTCGAGCTGAAGGGCGCGCTGGCGCCCGGCGTCACGGCCAAGGACGTGATGCTCCACATCCTGCTGCACCACGCCACGCGCGAGCTGACGCTCGACCGCGTGATGGAGTTCGGCGGGCCCGGCCTGGCCACGCTCGACATGGACGAGCGCGCCACGCTGACGAACATGGCGACCGAGTGCTCGGCCAAGTCGGGCATCTGCGAGGGCGATGAGCGCACCGCGCGCTGGCTGGCCGAGCGCCGCCCGGGCCGCGAGGCGGCCTCCTTCGCGGCGCGCTTCGTGGCGCCCGATCCCGGCGCCGTCTACGCCGGCGGCGTGCACGCGATCGACCTCTCGACCATCGTGCCGATGGTGGCGCGGCCGGGCGACCCGACCTACGGCGTCGCGATCACCGAGCTGGGCGACGTGGCGATCGACATCGCCTACGCCGGCTCGTGCACGGCCGGCAAGGAGCACGACGTGGACGCCTACGCGCAGGTCCTGCGCGAGGGGCTCGAGGCCGGGCGGCGCGTCGCTCCGGGCGTGCGCATGGTCGTGCAGTTCGGCAGCGCCGCGGTGCGCGACTACGCACGCCGCCAGGGTTACCTGCGCACCTTCGCGCAGGCCGGCGTCGAGGTGATCGAGCCCGGCTGCGGCGCCTGCATCGGCTGCGGCCCGGGCGTCTCGGACACCCCCGAGCAGGTCACCGTCAGCGCGATCAACCGCAACTTCACGGGACGCAGCGGGCCTGGCAAGCTCTACTTGGCCTCCCCGCTGACCGTGGCGGCGAGCGCGGTGGAAGGGCGCATCGTCGCCTACCAGCCCGGCATGTTCCGCCAGCCCGTCGCGGTCGGCTGAGGAGTCACGAGGAACGTCATGACCGAGTACGACATCGCAGTCATCCCCGGAGACGGCATCGGCCCCGAGGTCACGGCCGAGGCGCTGCGCGTGCTGGCGCTGGCGGCCGAGATCCACGGCTTCCGCACGCGGCTCACGCGCTACCCCTACGGCACCGAGCACTACCTCGCGACGGGCGAGCTCTTCCCCGACGCCTCGTTCCAGGAGCTGTCGGGCCAGCGCGCGATCTTCCTGGGCGCCATCGGCGACCCGCGCGCCCCGGTCGGCCTGGTCGAGCGCGCCATCATCGCGCGCATGCGCTTCGAGCTCGACCTGTACGTCAACCTGCGCCCGATCAAGCTGTTCGACGAGCGGCTGTGCCCGCTCAAGGACAAGACCGTCGAGGACATCGACATGGTCATCGTGCGCGAGAACACCGAGGGCGCCTACACGGGCATGCACGGCTTCGCCCACCAGGGGCAGCCGCTCGAGGTCGCGACGCAGACGATGGTCTACACGCGCGCCGGGGTGGAGCGCGTCATCCGCTACGCCTTCGAGGCCGCGCGCAAGAGGAACAAGGGGCGCAAGGTCACGCTGATCGACAAGGCCAACGCCATGCGCGCGCACGACCTGTGGACGCGCACCTTCGCCATCGTCGCGAAGGAGTACCCCGACGTCACGACCGACCACGCCTACATCGACGCGGCCTGCATGTGGATGATCAAGAACCCCGAGTGGTTCGACGTGGCCGTGACCACGAACCTCTTCGGGGACATCATCACCGACATCGGCGCGATGCTGCAGGGCGGGATGGGCATCGCCGCCAGCGCCAACATCCACCCCGGACGCGTGAGCCTGTTCGAGCCGATCCACGGCTCCGCTCCGAAGTACAAGGGGCGCGGCGTGGCCTCGCCCGTGGCGGCCATCCTGGCCGTGGGCATGCTGCTCGACTACGTGGGCGAGAAGGACGCGGCGGCGGCGATCGAGACCACGGTGGCCGAGCTCGTGCGCTCGCGGCGCATCAAGGGCGTCGGCACGGGCGACCACCGCACGGCCGAGGTCGGCGACTTGGTGCTGGCGGCGCTCAAGACGAGCCACGCCAGCGTCTGAGCGCATGGAGAGGGCGCCCACCCGCCCGCCGTTCCACCTGGCCTTCCCGGTGCGCGACCTGGAGGCCGCGCGGCGCTTCTACGGCGGGCTGCTCGGCCTGCCGGAGGGCCGCTCGGCCGAGCGCTGGGTGGACTTCGACCTGTTCGGCCACCAGCTCTCCGCGCACCTCGTCGACGCCGACGAGCCCCCGGCGACGAACCCGGTGGACGGCGACGACGTCCCCGTGCGGCACTTCGGCGCCGTGCTCGCGTGGGACGACTGGCACGCGCTCGCCGCGCGCCTGCGCGCGGCCGGCGCGCGCTTCCTGATCGAGCCGCGCGTGCGCTTCCGCGGCGAGGTCGGCGAGCAGGCCACGTTCTTCCTGCGCGACCCGAGCGGCAACGCGCTCGAGTTCAAGTCCTTCCGCGACCCCGGGAGGCTCTTCGCGCGCTGAGCGGAGCCGCGCCGGCCCCCCGGGGGCGGCGGTGGCTCAGCTCTCGCGGCGGAAGACCAGCACCGTCAGGTCGTCGGGCTTCGACGGTCGTCCGTCCGGGCCCGCGCGCATGCGCGCGTCGGCGCGGCGCACGAGCTCCGCGGTCGACTCGGCCAGCGAGCCGCAGCGCAGCGTCTCGACGATCTCCTCGGTCGAGAGGTTGTCGAACAGCCCGTCGCTCGCGACGAGCAACGTGTCGCGCGCGCCGAGCTCGCGCGTCGAGCCGATCTCGACGCGCATGTCGGCCGTCCCGACCAGGTTGTAGACCAGGTGGCGCTCCGGGTGCTGCAGCGCCTCCTCCTCGGGCAGGAGGCCGCTCTCCTGCGCGTATCCGACGGGCGAGTGCGCCACCGAGCGCAGCTTCAGCTTGCCCTTCTGTCCCAGCAGCAGGAGCCCCGAGTCGCCGACGTGGTAGGTGCGCAGGCTGCCCGGGTGCAGCTCCGCCAGCGCGACCGTCGTCGCCGCGCCGATCCCGAGCTCGGCGATGCGGCGGTTGGCGAGCTCGAGCCCGTCCAGGATCGCCTCGCGCAGCGACGTCGCGTCCGCCGGCGCGCGGCGCAGCGCGGCCAGCAGCTCGCGCACGGCGAGCGCCGAGGCCTGCGCGCCGCCGCGCGACCCGCCCGCACCGTCCGCGACCACCAGCACGCCGCCCTTGCCGCGCCGCACGATCGCGGCCGCGTCCTCGTTGGCGGAGTCGCGCGCGGGGCTGCGCCGGCTGGCGCAGGCGGCCAGCCCGCCCGCGATCTCGAGCAGCTCGACCGCATCGGAGTCGCGCTCGAGGAACAGCACCGCGTCGTCCGGAGCGCTGGAGACCGCCATGCGAGGCCGGCAGCCTAGCCCTCGCGCGGGGCGCGGTCGAGCCCGCCGCCGGCAGGCGGCGCGGCCCTCACCTGCGCACGCGGCTCGTGCGCAGCTTGTGGGCGCACCACGGGCAGCTCGTCCAGTGCTCGCCCAGGACGCCCCACGAGCAGCGCGGGCAGCGGTCGCGCGTGTGCTCGATGACCCAGGGCCGGCGCACCTTGGCGCGGCACCAGGGGCAGTAGCGCGAGAAGGGCAGGACCTCGCGGCGCTCGCAGGCGCGGTTGGCGCAGGCCTGCACGTAGCGCTTGTCGTCATACTCCCGCGCCCCCGCCGGGCCGATGCTCGGGCCGTAGCACCAGGCGCAGTACTTCCAGTCCAGCTTCACCCCGCGCTTGCAGCGCGGGCAGCGCGCGGGGAGGCGCGTGTCGCTGCGATGCGTCTCGTGCGCGGCGCCGCACCAGGGGCAGGCCAGCATGCTCTCGGCGATCGGCCCCTCGCAGCGCGGGCAGGCGTGGCTCGCCTCCAGGGCGGTCTTGAAGGTGCGGTTGAAGTGCTTGATGCGCTGCGCGCGGAAGTCGGGCTGCTTGTCGGTCGGCACGCGCTTGCGGCGGCGCGCGGGGCGCAGCGTGCGCGACCGCAGCGCGCGGAAGGCGCGCAGCATGTGCCCGGCGTCCTCGAAGCGGCGCTGCGAGTCGAGCCGCAGGCAACGCTCGAGGAACGCGATCATCTCCGCCGGCACGCGCGCGCGCAGCCGCTCGTGGCCGGAGAGCGGCGGCTGGAACGGCCACTGCGGCAGCTTGCCCGCCAGCATGCGGTAGATCACGAGCCCGGCCGAGAACACGTCCGAGCGCGGCGAGGGCCGGCCCATCGCCTGCTCGGGCGCCATGTAGCCCACGGTGCCCGAGCCCGACGCGTTCATCGTGCGCAGCGCGACCTTGGCCAGGCCGAAGTCGGTCAGGCGCAGGTCGTCCGTTCCGAACAGGATGAAGTTCTCGGGCTTGAGGTCGCAGTGCAGCACGCGCTGGCCGTGCGCGTACGCCAGGCCCGCGAGGATCTGCTCGGCGTAGTCCAGCGCGCGCTCGAGCGAGAGCCGCCGCCGCAGCCGGTCCTCCAGGGTCTCCGCGCCGAGCTGGCTCGCGATGACCAGGTGCCCGTCGATCCAGTCGGCGTTCTTGATCGGCAGGATGTTCGGGTGGTCGAGGCGCGCGTGCAGCCGCACCTCGTTCTGGAAGTCCTCCAGGAGCTCCTTGTTCACGAGCTCGTGCTGGGGGACCTTGAGCGCCACGCGCACGCCCTCGACCGTGTCGTAGGCCTGGAAGACGTCGGCGAAGCCGCCGCTCGCCAGCCGCTTCTCGACGCGGTACTTGCCCAGCTTGCGCCGGGGACGGATCTCCTGCCTCATGGGAAAAGGGGAGCAAGGGTAGCCGGAGCGGCGCGGTCCGGGGGCGGCCAAAAAAATGCGCCCGGACGCCAGATCCGGCCCCCCCCGCGACATGGAACGCACGGACGAGCCCGCGAGCATGGAGGGAGCCAGGCCAGAGGACCGCGCGGCCGGCGCCGGCGCCCTCGCGCCCGAGGAGTTCGCGCGCCGCTGGCAGGCGGCGGGGCGACTCCTGTGGACGATCGCGGCCGGCGTCCTGGGCGAGAGGACGGAGGTGGACGACGTGCTGCAAGAGGCCTGTGTGGCGGCGCTGGAGAAGCTCGACCACTACCGGGAGGACGTCAGCTTCGGCGCCTGGGCCGGGCGCTTCGTGCGCCACGCGGCGCTGAACCACGGGCGCAAGCGCGCGCGGCGCGCGACCCGCACCGTCGGGCCCGACGAGCTGGAGGCGCTCGAGCGCGGCGGCGCCAGCGCCCGCCTGGTGGCGGGAGCGGTCGCCTCGGATGCCGGTGCCGGCGCCGGTGCCGACGCCGCGATCGACGCGCGCGGCGCGCTGGCGGGCGACCAGACGGCCTTCGACGACGCGCTCCTGGCCGCGCTGGGGGAGCTCGGCGCGACGCAGCGTGCGGCGCTGCTCCTGCGGGCGGTGCACGAGCTCTCCTACCGCGAGCTCTCGCTCGTGCTCGAGATCCCCGAAGGAACGGCGATGAGCCACGTCCACCGCGCGCGCGCCGCGCTGCGCGAGGCGCTCTTCGCCCGCTCGGCGGGCGAGGGGGACGGGAGGAGGGCGCAGGCATGAAGGAGTCGCGGGACACCACCAGGGAAGACGCGGCGATCGACGCCGGGTTGCGCAGGCTCTTCGCGCCTCCGGAGCGCGTGGTCGTGCCCGAGGCGATCCAGGCGCGCGCCAGCCGCACCGCGCACGGGTCCGTGGCGAGCGAGCGCGGCGCGCCGTGGCCGCGTCAGGCGGCCGCTTTCCTGGCCTGTGCCGCGGGGCTCGGCGGGCTCTGGCTCGCCGTGCGGGCGGCCTTGCCGGCGCCGCTCGCGACGACGGCCCCGGTCGAGCGCATCGCGCTCGGGACGACCGGCCCGCAGGCGGTCCCGGGGTCGGGAGAGCCTGCGGTCGCCCTCCCGCTCGGCCCTGGGGCGGGCGAGGCCTCGGCCGGCGCGGCGCCGGGCGCGGCCGCGCGAGCCTCGCTCCCCTCGGGCTGGAACCCCGAGCGGCTCTACGCCGAGGCCACGCGCGCCGGGGAGGCGATGGCGACCTGCTCCGGGCCCGAGCTCGACCTCGTGCGCAGCGCCCTGGGCGAGCGCTGCGGCCAGCTCCTGCGCCTGCATCCGGAGGCCGCGGGGCTGCTCCAGGGACCGTTCGGGTCGGCCGAGCTGCCCCAGGGGACGCTCCTGACGGGCTACCCGGAGGGTCCCCTCGGAGAGCCGTCGGTCCTGGTCGCCGAGTGCGACGGGAGCCTGGCCTGCTGCCTGGACGGCCTGGTGGCCGACTCGGGCGCCCTGCGGGCCTTCCACGCGCGCGTGGGCGACCTCGTGCTGACCGAGATCACCCCGCGCGCGGAGCCGCGCCTGCTCCAGCTCTTCGAGTCTCCCTGACCGGCCGGCCCACCCGCCGTCCGCGCGCGGCGCAGGAGCGAGGGAGCCGAACACCGCAGGCGTTTCCGCGGGCGGGAGGATTCCCGGGATGGGCGCCAGGCGAGCGCGCGCCGGGGCCGACAGGGCGACGACGCCCTGCCGGAGGAACGACCTGAGCCCCACTGCCGCCACCCGACGGGACGCCGCGTCCACCGCCCACGGCGCCTCGCTCCTGCGCGCCGTCGAGCGCGCCGTGCGCACCGTCGTCTCGGTGCCCGAGACCGTGCTCGAGCCGATCCTGGTCGCGCTCGTCGCCGGCGGGCACGTCCTGATCGAGGGCATCCCCGGCACGGGCAAGACGCTGCTCGCGCGCGCGCTGGCGCGCTCGCTCGACGGGACCTTCAAGCGCATCCAGTTCACGAACGACCTGATGCCCTCGGACATCGTGGGCTCGTCGGTGTGGCGCGCGCACGAGGGGCGCTTCGAGTTCGTGCCCGGCCCGCTGTTCGCGAACGTCGTCCTGGCCGACGAGGTCAACCGCACGAGCTCGCGCACGCTCTCGTGCCTGCTGGAGGCGATGGAGGAGGGCACCGTGTCGGTCGACGGCCGGCCGATCCCGCTCGGCGCGCCCTTCGCGATCCTCGCCACGCGCAACCCGATCGAGTTCCACGGCACCTTCCCGATCCCCGAGGCGGCGCTCGACCGCTTCCTCGTGCGCGTCGAGCTCGGCTATCCCGACGAGGAGAGCGAGCGCGCGCTGTACCGCGGAGCGAGCGCCGAGGCGGTGCTGGAGACGCTCGCGCCCGTCCTGCCGCAGGCGGAGCTGGCCGCGCTGCTCGGCGCCGTGGCGACGGTCGCGGTGGCCGAGCCGACGAGCGACTTCGCCTACCGCGTCGTCGCCGCCACGCGCCGTCACGAGTCGGTGCTGCTCGGCGCGAGCCCGCGCGCGGCGATCTCGTGGGTGCGCACCGCGCGCGCGCGCGCGCTCCTGCACGGCCGCGGCTACGTCCTGCCCGACGACCTGAAGGCGCTGGCGGCGCCCGTCCTCGGGCACCGCGTCTTCCCGAAGGGCGGCGGCGACGCGCGCGAGCTGGTCGAGGAGATCGTGGCGGCCACGCCGGTCGCCTTGTAGGCGATGCGGCTCACGCGCTTCGGCCTGCACGGGCTCTTCTTCCACGGCGTGATGGTGGGGGCGTTCTTCGCCTCGCCGTACTCGAACCTGTTCTTCCTCTTGCTCGCGTTCCTCACGCTCACGGGCGCGGCGGGCGTCGTCGGCGCGTGGCGCAACCTGCGCGGCGTGACGGGAGAGGTCGGCGAGCTCGCTCCGGTCGCCGCCGGCGCGGCCCCGCACGTCGCGCTCGCGCTGCGCGCGGACGCTCGGGCGCGCTTCGGCGTCGAGGCCGCCCTGCGCCTCGAGGGCGGCGCGCGCCTCGCGGGCCGCGTCGAGCGGCTCGAGGGGAGCGCGACGCTCGCGCTCGCGGGGGAGCCGCTGCGCCGCGGCTGCTACGCGGTGCGCGAGGCCTTCGTCACCGCGATCCATCCCTTCGGGATCGTGCGCGCGCGGCGCGCGCTGGCGCTGCGCCCCGGCGCGGAGCTGGTCGTCTTCCCCGCGCCGCTCGAGGCGCTCGTCGGGCGCACGGCCGGCCAGGCGCTCGACGAGCTGCTCGGCCGCACCGATCCCGGCCCCGGCGACCTGCAGCCGGCCGGCCTGCGCGACCACCGCGCCTCCGACGGCGTGCGCGGCGTGCACTGGCGCGCGAGCGCGCGCCGCGGCAGCCTGGTCGTGACCGAGTGGGAGGGCGCGAGCGGCAGCGGCCTCGAGGTCCTGCTCGACCGCCGCGCGGCGCCGGACGAGCTCGAGCGCGCGCTGTCCGCGATCAGCGCGCTGGTCCTGCTCGCGCGCGCGGGCAAGGAGAGCCTGAGCCTCGCGACCCAGGGGCTGCGCGCGACCTTCGGCCCCGGCCAGCGGCCGTGGTCCGAGGCGCTGCGCTTCCTGGCGGGCGCGCAGGCGCTGCCCGCCGACGGCCCCGCGCCGCCGGCCGTCTCGCCCGCCGTCCTGCGCCTGCCGCGCGCGAGGGTGCATGCGTAGCGAGCGCGCCCTGTGGCTCTGCATGCAGGCGCTGGTCCTCCTGGACCTCGTCTTCGTGCAGCGCACCGGCGCGGCCGGGCTGCGCTGGACGGTGCCCTTGTTCGCGCTCGCGCTCGGCGCGGGCGTGCTCGTGCGCCTGCGCGAGCACACGCTCTACCGCTGGCTCTGGAACGGCGGCGTGCTCGGCTTCTTCCTGGTGCTCGTGCGCCACGCGCTGCAGGCCGACCTCGCCTACGTGCTCGAGGACGGGCTCGTGCTCGCCGCGCTGTGCCAGGTGCACCTGCTGAACAACCTGCGCTCCGACCAGCGGCCCGACCTGCTCTTCTTCAACGCCTTCCTGATCGCGATCGTCACCGGCTTCCTCGACCGCCGGCTGGGCTTCGCGCTGGTCTTCCTGGCCTTCGCGCCGGCCTTCGTCATCGGGCTGGAGCTCCTGAGCGGCACGCGCGACGGGCGCGCGCTCTCGCCCGCCGGCACGGCGCGCCTGGCGCGCGACGGGGCGCGCCGCGCGCTGGCCCTGCTCGCGCTCTCCGGCCTGGCCTTCCTGCTCGTGCCGCGCGACTTCGAGCGCAAGCCGCTCTTCCACGGCACCTTCGAGCTCGCCGGCGGCGATCCGGACGAGCTCGTCGTCGGCTTCAACGAGTCGCTCGTGCTCGAGCGCGGCGGGCGCGTCGGGGCGGAGAGCCGGCCGGCGCTGCGCGTGCGCTTGCTCGAGGGCGAGCGCTCCGCCGTCGCCGAGCTCTGGCGCGGCGCGACGCTGGGCGAGACCGAGGGCGGCTCGTGGTACCCGCTCGAGCCGGCCGCGCGCCGCCAGCGGGGCGCGGGCGGCGGCTGGCGGCGCGACCGCGGCGGCCTCGCGAAGCCCGGGGCGCCCGCCCGCGGCGCGGCGCGCGTCCTGGTCGAGCGCTTCGCGCAGGACACCGAGCGCCTGTTCGCCCCGCTCGAGGCGCGCGCGCTGCGGCTCGCGCCGGAGAGCGCGGGGGTGCTCGTGCGCCCGAGCTTCGACGGCACGCTCGAGGCCTCCGACACCGGCCAGGTCGCCTACGAGCTCGTGCTCGACCCGCCCGCGCGCCCGCGCCTGGGCGGCGCGCGCGCGGTCACGCCGCCCGCCGAGCTCGCGCCCTACGTCCTGCTGCCCGACGACGAGCGCGTCGCGAGCGCGCGCGCGCTGGCCGCGCGCCTGGCGCAGCGCACCCCCGCCGACGCCGAGCAGCACGTGCTGGTCGCGGCGCTGCGCGCGCACCTCGAGCGCTCGTTCGCGTGGCTGCCGCCGGGCACCGACGGCGCCGCGGACACGCTCGACGCCTTCCTGCGCGGCGAGGGCGGCGGGCACTGCGAGTTCTTCGCCTCGGCGCTGGCCACGATGCTGCGCAGCCTGGGCGTGCCGTGCCGCGTCGTGACCGGCTTCCGCGCCTCGCGCTGGGACGCGGGCGCGAGCGTGCTCTCGGTCGGCTCGCTCGACGCGCACGCCTGGGTCGAGGTGCACGACCCGCGCGCGGGCTGGTACGCGGTGGACCCGAGCCCCGCACCGGCCGTGCAGCCGGGCGGGGCGGGCGCGTGGGCGCGCCTGGCCGCGACGGCGCGCGCGGGCTGGGAGGGCGTGACGGGCTTCGACGCCGGGCGCCGCGCCGCGGCGCTGGCCTGGGTCCGCGCGCTGCCGGGCCGGGTCGGTGGCGCGCTCGGCGCGGGGCCGCTGGCCGCGCTGCTGCTCGCGCTCGCCCTCCTGCCCGTCGTCTGGATCGAGCGCCGGCGCCGCGCGCGCACGCCCGCCGCGGTGCGCGCGTACGCGCGCGCGCTGCGCCGCGCCGGCCTGCGCCCGCGGCCGGGCGAGACGCCGCGCGAGCTCCTGGCGCGCGGCCGGCTCGGGCGTCTCGAGCCCGAGAGCATCCTCGAGCTGGTCGAGGCGACCGAGCGGCACGAGGCGCGCCGCTACGCCGCCTGACCGCGCGCGCAACGCTCTCGCGACCGCGCACGCGGCTCCGTCCGCGTCAGGGCAAGAAGAGCGTGCCCTCGAGCACCAGCACCGCGCGCCCCGCGATGCGCACGCGCTCGCCGTCGAGCGTGCAGTGCAGCGTGCCGCCGCGCGCGGAGACCTGGCGCGCGACGAGCGCGCGCTTGCCGAGTCGCTCGCCCCAGAACGGCGCGAGCAAGCAGTGCGCCGAGCCGCACACCGGGTCCTCGGGCACGCCCACCGACGGCGCGAACATGCGCGAGACGAAATCCGCCTCGCGCCCGCGCGAGGTGGGCACGAAGCCGCGCGGGTCCTGCGCCAGGGCCTGCAGGTCGGGGCGCAGCGCGCGCACGGCGTCCTCGTCGGCGTAGAGGACCAGCCAGTAGTCCTCGTTGCGCCAGACCTCGAGCGGCGCGCCGCCCAGCCCGGCCGCGAGCGCCGCGGGGAGCTCGGCGCGCTCGCCGGGCCGCGCGGGGAAGTCGAGCTCGAGCGCGTCGCCCAGGCGGCGCACGCCGAGCACGCCGCTCTTCGTGTGGAAGCGCAGGCGCGCGCGCTCCGGCTCGCGCGCGAAGAGCACGTGCGCGGTGGCCAGCGTCGCGTGCCCGCACAGCTCGACCTCGGTCGCGGGCGTGAACCAGCGCAGCTCCCAGTCCTCGCCGCGCGGCACGCAGAAGGCGGTCTCGGAGAGGTTGTTCTCGAGCGCGATCGCGCGCATCGTCGCCTCCGGCAGCCAGGCCTCGAGCGGGCACACGGCGGCCGGGTTGCCCTCGAAGGCGCGCTCGGCGAAGGCGTCGACCTGGTAGAGCGGCACGCGTCTCATGCGCGCCATCGTAGGCGCGCGCGCGCGGACGCGCGTCCGACGGACAAGCCGGGGGACGAGCCGGGCGCCGGGGAGCCTCAGGGCGCCGGGAGCGCGGGCGCGGAGACCGGCTCGATCACCGAGCGCAGGCGCGCCGCAGGCGCGGCGCGCGCGGGCGCCAGACGGCGCGTGACGAAGCGGAAGGCGCCGTCGAGCTCGAACCCGCGCAGCGGGCCGGCCTCGAGGAAGGCGGAGCGCAGCTCGAACAGCTCCAGCGGCTCGGGCGCGAAGCCGTCGGCGCGCAGGTCGGAGCACGCCTCGAGGAACGCCTCCAGCGCGCGCGGCGTGGGGAAGAGCGCGCTGCGGGACGCGGGCGCGGGCTCGCCGCGCAGGTAGACCTCCTCGACGCCCTCGCGCTCGACCCTGAGCTCGAGGTCGAAGGCGCCTTCGGCCAGCCGGAACGCGGCGCGGTGCGAGCCGCGCCGGCCGCGCCGCTCGCTCCAGCGCGCCTCGATCCACGACGAGGTGGCGCGCTCGAGCGCCAGCGTCCCGCGGCGCGCCGCAGCGCCGGGCCCGGCCGGGAAGTCGGCGGGCACGAGCCAGCTCAGGTGGTCGCTGCCGTGGGTCAGCCGGTCGGGCAGCCAGCGGCGCTCGCGCGCCTGGCGCGTGTGACACAGGAAGACCGGCGCGCGGCCCTCGACCACGAGCGCCCGCGCGCCGGGCGGGAGCAGGCGCTCGGCCTGGGCGGGCTCGCCGTGGAAGACGACGACGATGCGGCTGGCGCCGCCCGTTTGGCGCAGCGCGGGTCGCAGCCAGGAGCCGGAGTCGCGGGCCATGGAAACGCCTCCCAGCATAGACCCCCCGCGCGCGAGCGACCAGCGCCGGCGGCGCTGGCCCCGCAGCGCAGGCCGGGCGGGAGGGCGGCCGCGGCGGCCGGGGGGCTCAGGCGGGGCGCGCGAGCACGAGCGCGAAGCGCTCCTCTGGGTCGGTGCGCCAGAGCTCGAGCTCGAGGTCGGCGCGCGCCAGCTCGCGCTCGACCCCGGCGCGCTCGAACTTGCAGGAGATCTCGGTGCGCATGCGCTCGCCGGCGGCGAAGCGCGCCTCGAGCCCGATCGCGCGCAGGTGCGCGCCGTGCGCGCGCGTCGCCTCGAGGTGCATCTCGATGCGCGCGCGCTCGCGGTCGTAGAAGGCGACGTGGCGGAAGGCGCTCTCGTCGAGGTCGCCGTCGAGCTCGCGGTTCAGCACCCGCAGCAGGTTCTTGTTGAAGGCGGCCGTGACGCCGCGCGCGTCGTCGTAGGCGGCCTCGAGCACGCGCGGGTCCTTGACCAGGTCCACGCCCAAGAGGAACCCGTCGCCCTCGCGCAGCATCCGGCGCACCCCGCGCAGGAAGTCCAGCCGCTCGCCGGGCTCGAGGTTGCCGATCGTCGAGCCGAGGAAGCACACCAGACGCCGCCGCGGGGCGTCCGCGCGCCCGCGCGCGCCCGGCAGCGCGGCCGGCGCGGCCAGGGCCGAGAGGCCGTGCTCGAACTCGCCCACCAGGCCGCGGATCGCGAGCCAGGGGAAGTCCGCCTGCAGGCGGTGCACGGCCGCCTCGAGCGCGTCGGCGCTGACGTCGAGCGGCACGTAGCGCTCGCCGTCCACGCCGCGCAGCGCGCGCAGGAGCAGGCGCGTCTTCTTCGAGGAGCCCGAGCCGATCTCGATCAGCTCGGCCGGGCGCACGGCGCCCAGGAGCTCGTCGGCGCAGGCCTCCAGGATCGCCGTCTCGGCGCGCGTCGGGTAGTACTCGTCGAGCCCCGTGATCTCGTCGAACAGGCGCGAGCCGCGCGCGTCGTAGAAGTACTTGGGCGGCAGGACCTTGGGCGTGCGCGAGAGGCCCTCGCGCACGTCCCGCACGAGGCGCTCGTGGCGCCGCTCGGGCGGATCGAGGACCTCGACGCGCGCGCGGGCGGTGGACGGATGCGTGCTCGGGACGTTCACCGCCGGCCACCTTAGGCCAATCCCGGCCTCGCTCATAGGCACGAGGGTCGGAATCATCGAAGATCGTGGCGCGCCGCGCGGCGCGTTCCCAGCCATGATCCTCTGCAAGTCCTTCCTCGCTCTCCTCGTCTGCGCGCCGCCGCAGACGCACGCCGGCGACCGCGTCGCGGGCCTCCCCTTCGCGACGCGCTCCGAGGTGCTGGCGACCGGCGCGATGGTCGCCACCAGCCAGCCGCTCGCGACGCAGGCGGCGCTCGAGGTGCTGCGCGACGGCGGCAGCGCGGTGGACGCGGCGATCGCCGCCAACGCCGTCTTGGCGCTGGTCGAGCCGACGGGCTGCGGGCTCGGCGGCGATCTCTTCGCGATCGTGTGGAGCGAGGAGGACGCGCGCCTCTACGGCCTCAACGGCAGCGGCCGCTCGCCGCGCGCGCTGACGCCGGAGATCCTGCGCGAGAAGGGGCTCGCGAGCATGCCGAGCTACGGACCGCTGCCGGTCACCGTGCCCGGCTGCGTGGACGCCTGGTGCGCGCTGCACGCGCGCTTCGGCAAGCTGCCGCTGGCGCGGCTCCTCGCGCCGGCGGTGCGCTACGCGCGCCAGGGCTTCCCCGTCTCGCAGACGATCGCCTCGTACTGGGAGCGCGCGGGGCGGACCCTCGGCGAGCACCCGGGCTTCGCCGAGCAGTTCCTGCCCGGCGGCCGCGCGCCGCGCGAGGGCGAGCTCTTCCGGAACCCCGGCCTGGCGCGCACGCTCGAGCGCATCGCGCAGGGCGGTCGCGACGCCTTCTACACCGGGCCGGTGGCGCAGGCGATCGCGCGGCACGTGAAGGAGAGCGGCGGCTACCTGAGCGAGGAGGACCTGGCGGCGCACCGCTCGGAATGGGTGGAACCGGTCTCGACCTCCTACCGCGGCCACGACGTGTGGGAGCTGCCGCCGAACGGCCAGGGCATCGCGGCGCTGCAGATCCTGAACCTGATCGAGCCCTACGACGTCGCGTCGATGGGCTTCGGCAGCGCCGACTGGCTGCACCTCTTCGTCGAGGCGAAGAAGCTCGCCTTCGCCGACCGCGCGCGCTGGTACGCCGACCCCGGCTTCCACGCGATCCCGGTGCGCGAGCTCGTCTCGAAGGAGTACGCGGCCGAGCGCGGGAAGCTCCTCGACCTCGAGAAGGCGGCCGCGGTCGTCGCGCCGGGCGATCCGGCGGCGCTCTCGGTCGGCGACACGATCTGCCTCTCGACCGCCGACCAGGCGGGCAACATGGTCTCCTTGATCCAGAGCAACTTCCGCGGCATGGGCTCGGGCGTGGCGCCGCCGGGGCTCGGCTTCGTGCTGCAGGACCGCGGCGAGCTGTTCGACCTCGAGCCGGGCCGCTTCAACTCGTACGCGCCGGGGAAGCGGCCGTTCCACACGATCATCCCGGCCTTCGTGACGAAGGACGGCCGGCCCTGGATGAGCTTCGGCGTGATGGGCGGCGACTTCCAGCCGCAGGGCCACGTGCAGGTGCTCGTGGACATGATCGACTTCGGCATGAACGCGCAGGAGGCGGGCGACGCGCCGCGCTTCTCGCACGACGGCTCGTCGGCGCCGACCGGCGAGCGCATGGAGGACGGTGGCCGGGTCTCGCTCGAGTCGGGCTTCGACCCCGCCGTGCGCGAGGCGCTCGTGCGCCGCGGGCACGCGCTCGGCGACCTGCGCGGCATCTACGGCGGCTTCCAGGCCATCCGCGTCGAGGTCGTGGACGGCGTGCGCGTCTACCGCGGCGCGTCCGAGATGCGCAAGGACGGCCAGGCGGCCGGCTTCTGACCCTCAGCGGCGCAGCCGCTCGACCAGCGCGCGCAGCGCGGCCTGGCTCTCGTCCGAGGACCACTCGTCGAGGAACTGCTCGAGCGATTCCTCCTCGACCTTCTGCAGCGAGCGCGCCAGCTCGCGCCGCGCCAGCGCGCGCGTGCGGCGCAGCGTCTGCGGCGGGAGCGTCAGCATGTGCTCGCACCACGCGAGCGCCTCGGGCACCACGCGCTCGGGCGGGACGAGCGCGTCCACGAGCCCGATGCGCAGCGCCTCCTCGGCGTCGAGCAGGCGCGCCTGCGCGCACAGGCGCTCGGCCTGGCGGCGCCCGACGACGTGGCGCGCGACGGCCAGGATCGGGCGCGGCACGCGCACGCCGACCGCCACCTCGTTCAGGCCGATCTTCGCGCGGCCCTCGGCCAGGATGCGCTGGTCGCAGCACATCGCGAGCACGCAGCCGCCCGCCGGCGCGTGGCCGGTGATCGCCGCCACGACCGGCAGCGGCGAGCGCACGAGGTCGCGCATCAGCGCGAAGAAGTCGCGCCAGGCGTGCGCCAGCGCCTCGCGCTCGAGCGCGAGGAAGTGCGGCACGTCCAGCCCGGCCGAGAACATGCCCGGCGCGCCCGAGAGCACGATCGCGCGCGCCCCCTCGCCCGGCGCGGCGGCCAGCGCCGTGCGCAGCGCGCCCACGAGCTCGGGCACGAGCGCGTTCGCCGGCGGGCGCGCGAGGCACAGCTCGCGGATCGGGCCGTGGTGGGTGATCGCCAGCAAGGGGTCGCTCCGGCCCGCGGCCGGGGCGACAGGATACGGGGCGGGCCGCGGGTCACAAGCCGCCTCGTCCGCGAGGCGGCCGTCGCGTTCGCCCGCGGGGCGCGGATCGCCGAGCGCGTCGATGCTCGGCAGGAAAGCCCGCCGCGTCACGCGGCGGCGTCGTTCGGCGCCGCGAGCGGCGTCTCGTCGCCGAGCCGCTCGGTGCGTCCCGCGTGGCCCGGCTCGAGCGCGAGCCAGCGCGCGCGCGAGCCCGCTGCGCGGCGCGCACCCGGCCCGTAAGCGGTTCGCCGCAGGGCTGGCGCGGGCATCCGCCGGCGCCTCGCCCCGCGCTCCACGGGCGATCCTCGCCCGCACGCCACCCCGCGCAGCCGGACGCCTGCTAGCTTGGTCCGGACGCTCCCCCGGGAGCGGCCTCCTCCTCCCCTCGTCCTCCGCTACCCCTCGCCCATGCGCCACCCCCTCCCGCGCGCGGCCGCCGCGCTGGCCGTCCTCGCGCTCGCCGGCTCCGCCACCGCCCAGGCCAACACCGATCCCGGGATCGACGTGCGCCTGGGGATCCTGGGCAACCTGGCCTGGCTCGACCGCGAGGGCGTCTACCCCGGCGGCATGAACGCCGCGGCGATGAACACGACCGTGTGCAACCAGGGCGCGCGCGTGAACTGGTTCCGCGCGATGGATCCCGACCATCCGTTCATCGCGTTCCTGGTCGCGCGCGAGAGCGACGGGCGCTTCGAGCAGATCTCCGACCGCTCGTGGGTGAAGCACGGCTTCTTCGCGCTCACGAGCAGCCAGTGCACGCCGTGCACGCCGCCGGGCGGCCTGGCGGGGACGTACCTCGGGGTGGGGTGCTCCGACACGTACGACATCACGAACAACGGCGACAACTACTGGCTCGGGCCGCCGAGCGAGATCGACCCGTGGCTCGGCGCGTGGGACCCGGTCTGCTCCTTCTTCGACCTCGGCACGGGCGGAGCGGTGGCGCCCGACGACTGCAACGGGCTGCGCACGTTCTCGCAGTCGCAGGCGGTCGCGCTCGGGCCGCTCGGCCACCGCATCCGCCTCTCGGACGCCGACCTCGGCGTCGCCGGCGCGTCCTACTGGTACCAGGGGCAGTACGTCGTCGCGCGCGAGGCCGAGTCGAAGCGCGGCGACAACCTGGGCTCGCGCGGCTTCGACCCGGTCTGGGACGGCACGCGCTGGGGCCTGATCGAAGAGCCCGAGCCGGTCGTGCACGGCTCGATCCTGCAGCGCTGGAGCGGCGCCAGCCTGGACTCGGTCGCGAACGGCGGCGACGACGGGCGCGTCTACGTCGCCGCGCGCGTCAGCGGGCCGGAGGACGGCCTGTGGCACTGGGAGCTCGCGCTGCACAACCGCGACAACGCGCGCGGCATCGCCGCGCTGCGGTTGCCCGTGTGCCCCGGCGCGCGCGTCCTGAACGCCGGCTTCCGCGACCTCGACCAGGACGCGGCGAACGACTGGAGCGTCGCGCGCGCGGGCGCGGAGCTCGTGCTCGCCGACGCGAGCGGCGCGAACGCGTTGCGCTGGAACTCGATCTACAACGTGTGGTTCGACTCGGACGCCGCGCCGCTCGACGCGACCGCGACCCTGGTCGAGGCGGACCCCGGCGCCGGCCTGGACGAGCTCGCGGTCGGCTGCCCGGCGCCGCTGGCGCTCTACAACGCCTTCGCGGGCGCGGGCTGCAGCCTGGACGGCACGCCGCCGGCGCTCTTCGCGAGCGGCGCGCCGGCGCGCGCGGCGCTCGGCAACGCGAGCTTCGCGCTGGAGAGCACGGGCAACGTGCCCGGTGCGCTGCAGGTGCTGGCGACGAGCGACGCGCCGGCCGGGACCATCGCGCTCGGCCCGTGCAGCCTGCTCGTCGCGGGCTCGCTCGACCAGGTCTACGCGCTCGCGAGCGCGACCAGCGACGCGAGCGGCCGCGCGACCTTCGCGCTGCCGGTGCCCGCCGACCTCGCCTTCGAGGGCCTGACGCTCACCTTCCAGACGGTCGGCGTGAACCCGCTCGGCGGTCCCTTGTTCGGGAAGATCGAGCTCTCCGACGCGCTCTCCGTGCGCGTGGGGGACGCGATCCCGAGCTGCCCGTGATCGACGGCGCCGCGAGCCCGCGCGAGGCGCGAGGGCTCGCGGATCCGCTGCTCAGCCCGCCTTCGGCCGGAACACCTGCACGACCGCCGGGTTGCCCTCGAGGGTGGGGCCGCCGATCAGATCGATGCAGTAGGGGATCGCCGGGAACACCGCGTCGAGGCACACGCGGATCGAGCCCGGCTTGCCGGGCAGGTTGACGACCAGGCTCTTGCCGACGATGCCGGCGCTCTGGCGCGAGAGGATCGCCGTCGGCACGCCGGCCGCGAGCGAGGCCTGGCGCATGCGCTCGCCGAAGCCCGGCAGCATCTTCTCGCACACGCCCTCCATCGCCTCGGGCGTGACGTCGCGCGGCGCGGGGCCGGTGCCGCCGGTGGTGCAGACGAGCGCGCAGCCCTCTGCCGCGAAGGCGCGCAGCGCCTCCTGGATGCGCGGCACCTCGTCGGGCACGAGGCGGCGCTCGTAGGCGCACGCGGTCGCCAGGTAGTCGCGCAGCGCCGCCTCGATCGCGGGGCCGGAGCGGTCCTCGTAGACCCCGCTCGTGGCGCGGTCGGAGACGGTCAGGATGCCGATCCGGGGCAGCGGTTCGCTCATCGGGGAACGCGAAGGGGGCGCGGGAGGCGCGGCGCTCAGGCCCGCGCGGCTTTCGGACGACAGAGGGAAACGGTTTCTAGCATGCCGACCCCCTCGACGCAGCCCGAGGCTCCCGGGCGCGCTCCGCCCGAGCGCTGGACGCGCTGCCTCGCGCGCAACCTGGCCGCGCTCGAGCGCGTCGATCCCGAGCTCGCCCTGCGGCTGCGCTGGCCGGTCGACGGCTCGCGCGTGGCGCTGGCGGAGGACGGGAGCGCGACCTACCGCCTGCACCGCCGGCGCGTGCGGCTCGACGTGGCCGAGCCCGCGGCGTTCGCGCGCGCGGCGCTCGCGGCGCTGCCGGCGGAACGCGCGGGGCGCGAGCGGCTGCTGCTCGGCGTCGGGACCGGCGAGCTGCTCTCGCCGCTGCTCGCAGGCGCGTCCCCGTCCGGAGCGTCGCCCGCGGACGGAGCGCGCCTCCTCGCCTGGGACGCCGATCCGTGGCACCTGCGGCTGGCGCTCGGGCGCCACGACCTGGCGCGCGCGATCGCCGAGCGGCGCCTGCGGCTCCTGCTCGGCAGCGACCTGCTCGAGCACGCGCCGCGCGCGCTGGCCGAGATCCGCCATCCGCTGCTCGCCGAGCTGCACGCCGCGACGATCGAGACGGCGCGCGCGGGCGCGCCCGGCGCGCGCGCCGTCGTGGCGGCCGGCGGGCTCTTCGTGGACGAGGTGCGCGCGGCGCTCGAGCGGCGCGGCTGGAGCGCGTGGACGCTCGACGTGCAGCGGCTGGCCCGCGAGGAGCTGGCGCGCGAGCTCGCGCGGCTCGCGCCGCGGCTCCTCTTCGCGGTGAACCACACCGAGGGCCTGGCGGAGTTCTGCGCCGAGCGCGGGGTGCCGCTGGTCGTGTGGGAGGTGGATCCCGCGCTCGCGCCGCCGCGGCGCCTGCCCGCGCTGGCCGGCGCGGCGCGCGAGACGCGCGTCTTCACCTACCGCGAGCGGAACCGCCAGGCCTTCGCCGCCGCGGGCTACGCGCGCGTCGAGGCGCTGCCGCTCGCCGCCGATCCCGACCTGCGCCGGCCGCTCGCGCTCACGGAGGAGGAGCGCGAGCGCTGGGGCGCGCCGCTCGCCTTCGTCGGCTCGAGCATGGTCGCGAACGCGCTGCGGCTGCGCGAGCAGGCGCTGGCGCACTGGAGCGCGTGGCTCGGCGGCGGCGCGAGCGCGCGCGCGCGGGCCGAGGCCGGCCTGCGGCGCGTGCTCGAGGGCCAGCGCAGGACGCCCGCCGAGGACCGCGTGGCGGCGCTGCTCGAGGAGGAGGCGCCCGGGCTCGCGCACGCGCTCGCCGGCCGCGGCGTCTTCGTGACGCCGCTCGTGGCCGAGTCCGCCGCGGCCGAGAAGCGCCTCGCGGCGCTCGCGCCGCTGGGCGCGCTCGGGCTCTCCGTGTGGGGCGACGAGGGCTGGTCCGCGCTCGCGCGCCACGGCGTGCGCTGGCGCGGCAGCGCCGGCCACCGCGAGGAGCTGACGCGCATCTACAACGCCTGCGCGGTGCACCTCGACGTCGCGCGGCTGTACCAGAACGACATCGTGCCGATGCGCGTCTTCGACGTGCTGGCCTGCGGCGGGTTCCTGCTCGCCGAGCGCTCGGCCGCGCTCGAGCGCCTGTTCGTCCCGGGCCGCGAGCTCGACACCTGGAGCACGCCCGCCGAGCTGCGCGCCAAGGCCGCGCACTACCTCGCGCATCCCGACGAGGCGCGCGCCATCGCCGCGCGCGGCCGCGCCGTCGTGCTCGAGCAGCACACGATCGAGCGCCGCCTCGAGCGCATGCTGGCCGGCCTCGAGGCGGCCTGAGCGCGCCGCGAGCCCCTCAGTCGACCGTCAGCGCGCGCAGGTCGGGGATGGGCGAGTCCGGGCCGACCGTCACGACCGTCGTGCCCGGCGCGAGCTGGCCGCGCTCGATCATCTCCGCCAGCACGTAGGTGCGGATGCTGCCGTCGGAGTAGAGCACGTTCAGGAGGCCCGGGTGGTTCATCGAGCCCTCGACGTTGTCGCAGGCGCACACCGCGACCGAGTCCGGACCGCCCGCGGGATAGGTCGTGAAGGGGAACGAGCGCACGTCGCGCGCGGCGTAGGCTGAGCTCTTGTCGGAGAGCGTGTCGAGCCGCGCCAGGTCCGTGTCGGGCGGCGCCAGCTCGGCGTTGGGACCCGGGCAGGTGAGCAGCGCGCGGTGCTCGGGCGTGTCCGACCACACGCCGCTCGCGAGCAGGTCGCCGAGCAGCGCCACGCCCGAGGCCTGCGGCGGGCGGCCGAGCGTCTGCGCGTAGAGCACGAGCCCCGCGTGGATCGCGCGCAGGTGCTCGCGGCAGAGAGCCACGTCGTCGGGCACCGCGAGGCGCGGGTCCTCGGAGGACGAGCAGCCCGCGAGCGCGGGGGCGAAGAGCGCGAGCGCCAGGCCGACGATCCTCATGGCCGCTCCAGGTGCAGCCCGAAGACGCGCGCCAGGAACGCCCAGTGGTCGGCCGCGTCGTCCACCTGCAGCGCGATCGGCTTGCCGCCGCCGTGCCCGGCGCGCGTCTCGGTGCGCAGGAGGATCGGCGCGTCGCCCGCCTGGGCGGCCTGCAGCGCGGCCGCGAACTTGTAGCTGTGCGCGGGCACCACGCGGTCGTCGTGGTCGCCGGTCGAGAGCAGGGTAGGGGGGTAGCGCGTGCCCGCGCGCACGTTGTGCAGCGGCGAGTAGGCGTGGAGCGCGCGGAACTCGCCCTGGTCGTCCGCCGTGCCGTAGTCGCCGGCCCAGGCCCAGCCGATCGTGAACAGGTGGTAGCGCAGCATGTCGAGCACGCCGACGTCGGCCAGCGCGGCGCCGAAGAGCTCGGGGCTCTGCGTCAGGCAGGCGCCCACGAGCAGGCCGCCGTTCGAGCGGCCGCCGATCGCCAGGCGCTCGGGGCGCGTGAGGCCCTCGCGCACGAGCTGGCGCGCCACGGCCTGGAAGTCGTCGAAGACGTTCTGCTTCGCGAGCTTCGTGCCGGCGCGGTGCCAGGCCTCGCCGAACTCGCCCCCGCCGCGCAGGTTGGCGACGGCGAGCACGCCGCCGAGCTCGAGCCAGACCAGGTTGGCCGGCGAGAAGAACGGCGTCACCGGCACGCAGAAGCCGCCGTAGCCGTACAGGTAGGCCGGCGCGCTGCCGTCGCGCACCAGGTCGCGGCGGTGCGTCAGGAACACCGGCACGCGCGTTCCATCAGGGCTCGTGCAGAGCTCCTGCGCGGTGACGTAGGGCGCGGGGTCGAACGCGAGCGCGGGCACGTGCACCGCTTCCGTCGCGCCGCGCGCGAGGTCGTGGCGGTAGACCGAGGGCGCCTGCAGGAAGCTCTCGTACGAGAAGTGGAAGAGCGGGTCTTCCCAGCTCCCCTCGAAGCTCGCCACCGTGCCGGCGCCGGGCAGCTCCAGCTCGCCCACGGCCGTCCCGTCGGTGCGGAAGACGCCGACGCGCGCGCGGCAGTCGTGCAGCCACGAGACGATCAGGTGGCCGCCGAAGCCCTTGGCCACGCGCAGCGCGTCCTGGCCCTCGGGCACGACCTCGCGCCAGCGCTCGCGGCGCGGGTCGTCGAGGTCGATGGCGACGACGCGCCCGCGCGGCGCGCCGAGGTCGGTGAAGGCCCACAGCGTGCGCCCGTCGTCGGCCACGTAGGCGAACTGCGCGTCGAAGCGGTCGCCGGTGAGGTTCTGCGGCGGGCCCGCGGCGCGCCCGCGCGCGTCGAGCGGCACGCGCAGGATCTCCGAGTTGCGCGTCGCGGCGTCGAAGCGCAGCACGAAGAGCGCCTCGCCGCCGCTCGCGACCTCCACGCCCTGCGAGCGCCCCGGCGCGGAAGGCCGCGGCACGACGACGACGTCCGCGCGCTCGTCGGTGCCGATCTCGTGGAAGGCGATGTCGGGCGGCGGGCTCGCGCCGAGCGCGTCCCCGTCCGCGGGCGCGTCGGTGCGCGGGTAGTAGAAGCCCGCGCCGTTCGCCGCCCAGCGCAGGTCGCCGAACTTGTTGCCCGTGATCTCGTCGGGGAGCGGCGCGCCGCTCGCCGCCTCGCGCACCTGGAACACGCGCCAGTCCGAGCCGCCGTCGGAGAAGCCGCAGGCGACCAGCTCGCCGTCGCGGCTCGGGTAGACCTCGATCAGCGCCAGGGTTCCGTCGTCGGAGAGCCCGTTCGGGTCCACCACGACGCGCCCGCCGCGCGGCACGTCGCCGTCGGCGACGTAGAGCACGCCCTGGTTCTGGCTGCCGTCGTTGCGGCGGTAGAACGTGCGCCCGGCGCTGCGCAGCGGGAGCTCCAGCCGCGGGTACGCCCACAGCTCGACCAGCCGCGCGCGCAGCGCCTCGCGCTCGGGCGTGTCGAGCCAGCCGTCGGCGAGCGCGTTCTGCGCCGCGACCCACGCCCGCGTCTCCGGCGCGTCCATCGCCTCGAGCCAGCGGTAGGGATCGGCCACGCGCACGCCGTGCAGCTCCTCGACCAGCGCGCCGCGCGGCGTCTCGGGATAGACGAGCGCGGGCGCGGCGGCCGCCGGAGAGCGCTCCGGCCCCGCGCGGCAAGCCAGCGCCAGCGCCAGGAGCGCGGCGAGCTGCGTGCGGGAGGGAGCGCGCGGCGGGCGGAGCATCGCGTCGGATTGTAGCGGGGCCGCGCGCAGGCGGTCGGTGGCCCGCGCCGGAGAGCCGCCGCTAGCGGCGCGCCTCGAGCGCGGCGACGAGCGCCTCGACCTTCGCGTCGAGCGCCTCGCCGCGCAGGCCCTCGGCGACGATCCTGCCCTCGGCGTCGAGCACGAAGACCGTCGGCCAGCTCCGCACGCGGTAGAGGTCGGAGACCGGCGTCGCGCCGCCCTGGAAGACGACCGGCCAGGTGACGCCGAGCTCGGCGGCCTTGGCGCGGAAGACCGGCTCCTCGTCGAAGCAGTCCACGGCGAGGAGCGCGAACGGGCGGCCCTGCATGCGCTGCGCGAGCGCGCGCAGACGGGGGATCTCCCCCACGCAGGGGCCGCACCAGAAGCCGAAGAAGTCGATCACGACGACCTTGCCGCGCGCGTCGGCCAGGCGCAGCGGCTCGCCGTCCACCGACGCGCCCTCGAAGGCGGGCGCGACGCAGCCGGGCGAGAGGCGCTCGACGCGGAAGATCTGGTCGTCCGCGCGCTGGCCGACCTCCTGGCCGGCGAAGGCCTCGGCGATCGCGCGCAGGAGCTCGAGGCCCTCCGCGCGCCGCCCCGCGTCGGCAGAGGCGGAGAGCAGCGTCCCCAGGCACGTCGCCACGGTCGCGCGCGAGGCGTCGTCAGGGGCGCGGGCGAGCGCCTCGCGCAGCACCTCGATCGACGCGCTCGCGTCGAGCTCGACGGCGTAGCTCTCGAGCAGCTCGCACACCGCCGCGAGGACGGCGGGGTCCTCGCCGGCGGCGGCGACCGCGTCGCGCGCGACCTGCTCGCCGCGCTGGCCGGCGTTGACCGCGTTCGCGACCAGCCAGGTCCAGGCCGGGCCCGCCCCGGCGTCGGCCAGCGCGCGGAAGCGCGTCCAGTACGCGCGGGCCGGGTGCTCGCGGAGGAGCGCGGCCTGCTCCGCGGGCGCCGCGTCGCGCACCCGCTCGTACCAGGCGTGCTGCTCCAGGTCGTACGCCTTGCGCAGGGACGCGAGCGCGTCGGCCGGCGCGGCCTGCTCCGCGCGCGGGGCGCTCCGCGGCGGCGGCGTCGGGCCGGGCGCACCGGCCAGAGCCAGGATCGGAAGCAGAGAAAGCACGGCGGGCTCCTTCGCCCGGGGGCGAGGCCAGGGGGGCGGCTGGGGTCGGCCGCCCCGACGCGCGCCAGCGTAGCGCGCGCCCGCCCCGCGTCGAGGTCGACGATGGAGCGGACGAGCGCCGGCGTCGCGCCGACGTGAGCCGTTTCCGCGGGCATGGTTCCCGCGCGTCAGACCCGCACGCGCCGCGGCCGCCAGACGCACACGTCGAGCCGGCGCGCGAAGTGCAGGAGCGGCTCGCCCGCGAGCGCGAGGCCGAGCGGCTCCGCCATCGTGTTCGTCGCCAGGCGCGCGGTCGCGGGCTGCAGCGGCCAGGGGGGGTGGTGGATGTCGGCGCGGACGAGCGCGCGGCCGCGGCGCGCGAAGAGGCAGTAGCGCTCGGTCAGCCAGTGCGCGAGCGAGCCCGGCGCGGCGCGCTCGGGCCGTCCGGCGGGGGCGTACGTGCCCTCGAGGGCGGCCGGCGCGGCGCCGCGGTGCGTGCGGCGCGAGGCGTAGCGGACGGCCTCCCCGTCCGTTTCGCAGCGCATGCACGCGCGGAAGTAGGGCAGCGCGAACCACGCGCGCGCGCCGCGCACGGCGAGCGCGCTCGACGCGTCGAGGCTGAAGAACCACACGCCGCCGACACCCTCCGCGCGCACGTAGGTGCGCACGTTCAGCTCGGGGAAGGCCGCCGCGCCCGGCACGCGCGGCAGGCCGCGCAGGCGCACGTCGCTCATGCGGAAGGGCACGACGCCCAGCCACGCGCGGCCCTCGAAGGTGTCGAGCGCGAGGCCGGCGGGCAGGAGCGGCGCCAGCCGCTCGGGCGCGAGCGGCCAGTGCGCGAAGAGCAGGTCGTGCCAGCGCTGGAAGAGGATCCACGGCCCCGGCGGCAGCGGCCACGGACGGTGGTCCGCGGCCGCCAGCACCTCGCGCGGCCGGAGCCCGCGCGCGTCCGGCTGCGCGCCCGCGCTCACTCGTTCAGGCGGATCTGCTCGCGCAGCATCTCGTTGTCGGGGAAGAGCGCCAGCCCGCGGCGCCAGGCGTCGAGGGCGGCCTTCGCGTCGCCCTTGCGCTGGTACATGTTGCCGAGGAAGAAGTAGGTCTGCGCGAACTGCGGCTTGGCGGCCTGGCGCTCCTGCTGCTCGACCAGCGTCTCGAACTGGTGCAGCGACTCGCCCATCTTGCCCATGAACTCGGGCCAGTTGGAGAGCGCCACCGCCTTCTGGAAGCGCGCCTCCCAGTGCTCGGGGTCGGCCTCGAGCGCGCGGTCGAAGGCCTGGTCGGCGAGGTTGCCGTACTTGCCCGCGAGCGGTCCGCCGCCGACCTCGAAGATCTTCTGGATGTAGGCCTCGCCGAGCTCGGCCTGCACGTCGGGGTTGCGCGGGCTCGCCTCGGCCAGGCGCTCGAACTCGGCCAGCACGTCGTCCATGCGGCCCGCGTCGCGGATCGCCTGCCACAGCTCCTGGCCCTCGAAGCCGCCCTGGTCGCCGTCGCGCAGCATCTCCATCAGGTCGGCGACGGGCGCGGCGCCGATGCCTTCCACGCGCTCGCGCTGCTCCGTCCGCGCGAGCGAGCGCGCCGCCCCGCCCTCCTGGCGCGCGAGCACGGCAGCGACGGCAGCCTCGAGCGCCTCCTGCGAGGGCTCGGGCGCGCGCGCGGACGGCTGCGCGGGGGAGGCGAGCGGCTGGGCGGCCAGGCGCTGGTCGAGCGCGACCACGCGCGTGCGCAGCTCGCCGAGCGTGCGCTCGAGCGCGGCGACCTGCGCCGCCGCGCCGGAGTCGGCCGACGCCTCGCGCGCGGGGGGAGCGTCGAGCGCCGTGGCGTGGATCCAGGCGCCGGCGAGGCCGCCGAGCAGGCCACAGGACAGGGGCAGGAGAGCGTTCTTCATGGCATCGGGAGTGGGGTGGTCACCGGCCCGGATCGGGCAGGCGGATCGTGACGGCCTCGCGCCGGCCGGGCCGGCACTCGAGCGGCGCGCGCGCCTCGCGACCGGCGAGCGCGACGCACACGGTGAAGCGGCCGGGGCGCACGCCCTGCGCGACGTGCACGCCGTCGGCGTCGGTCAGCGGCCGGCGGTCGAAGGAGAAGCGCCGGCCGCGCTCGTCCTCGAGCTCGACCATGGCGCCGGGCACGGGCGCGCCGGAGGCGTCGAGCACGCGCACCTCGACCGTCGCGCCCGGGCCGTGGCGGAAGACGAGCGCGTGCGGCGGGGCGCCCTCGACGAGGTCGAAGGGCTCGGCGGCCTCGAAGCCGAGCGCGTCGCCCGTCGCGTACGCGGTCAGCGCGTAGCGTCCCTCGGGCAGCCCGCGCAGCGCGTACGAGCCGTCCGCGTCGGAGCGCGCGAAGCCGGCGAAGAGGCGCCGCCCGTCCTCCAGGCGCTCGAGCACGAGCACCGTGTCGGCCGGCTCGTCGGTCGTCTCGCGCAGCGTGCGGCCGACCACCGCGCCGGTCCCCTGGCGCAGGTCGAGCGTGACCTCCGGCCAGGCGGGCACGTCGATGCGCGCGATCAGCACGAGCCAGCGGCCGAAGGCGTCCACCTCGAGCAGCGAGGCCCGCCCCGGCGCGACGGACTCGAACGCGTAGCGCCCGCCCGCGTCGCTCGTCGTCGCGATCCAGTCGCTCTCCGGCGCCGTCGCGTCGTCGGCGATCAGCGTCAGGTTGCGCTGCGCGACCGGCGCGCCGTCGGAGCGCTCGATGCGCCCGACCAGGCGCGTGCCCTCCGGGCGGTCGGGGAAGTCGAGGCGCGTCGTGCGGCCGGCCTCGATCTCGACCGGGCGCACCTTCGGCGGCTCGCGGAAGTCGCCCAGGAAGACCGCCAGGAGCTGGCCCGGCGGCAGGTCGCCGACGGCGTAGCGGCCCTCGGCGTCCGTGCGCGCCTGCGCGAAGGCCGAGCGCGGCGTGCGCGCGTCGTTCATCAGCGTGACGATCAGATAGGCGTCGGCGAAGGCGGTGCCGTCCGGCCGGCGCGCGCGTCCCTCCAGGCGCCCGCCCGCGCCGAGCAGGCGCGTGCCGGCGTCGGTCGTCCCGCCCTCGGCGACGGCCACCTCGAACCAGGCCGGCGCGTAGCCGGGGCGCGTGACGCGCAGCGCGTGCGTGCCGGCGCTCGCGTGCGCGAGCGTGAAGCTCCCGTCGGCGCCGCTCCGCGCGCGGATCGCGAGCCACTCGGGCGGCTCGTCCAGCGCCAGCGGCAGGCCGTAGGCGGGCGCGTCGCGCTCGCTCAGGACGAGCGCGCCCGGGAGCGGGCTGCCGGTAGCCGCGTCCACGACGTGGCCGCGCACCGTCCCGCCGCGCGCCAGCGACACCGCGCCGAGCGCGACGTCCTCTGCGAGGTCGTGCAGGCCGAGCGCGGCCGGCGCGTGCCCCGGCGCGTGCACGAAGACCAGGGCGCGGCCGCGCGCGGGCGCCTCCCAGCGGAAGCTCCCGTCGGGCGCGTCGAAGGCGCGCACGACGGGCTCTTCGACCTCGTTCCCGACCTGCTCGTCCAGGACCAGCACGCGGAACGAGCGGATCGGCTCGCCGCTCTGCGCGTCGCGCACCGCGCCGGCGAGGGCGGGCGCGCCCGGGCGCTCGGGGCCGGCGGCGCCGGGGCCCTCGGCGCTCGCGAGCGTGCGCCGGCCGCCGGCCGCGAGCGGCGCGCCGGCCGTCTCGGGCGCGGCGAGCGGGTAGAGCGCGAGCGCCGCGCCGGCGGCGAGCGCGCCCTCCTCGCGCGAGCCGTCCGGGCCGGCGCGCTCGTAGCGCGCGCGACCGCGCACGAGCCGCGCTTCTCCGGCGCCTTCGCGCAGCGCGAGCTCCAGCCGGCCCTCGTCGAGGCGCACGGCGGCGCGCCCGTTCGCCAGGCGCCAGGCGCGCGGCGAGGCGGAGCGCTCGGCGGCGACCTCGCCCTCGAGCCGCACGTCGAGCGTCTCCCCGTCGAGCGCGATCGACGCGCGCGTGGACGCGGCGAGCTCCAGCGAGCCCTCCGGCGCGACGACGCGCAGCCCGCGGCCGGCGGGCGTCACGACCAGGGCGCCGGGCGGCGCGAGCGCGAGGCCCTCGGGGCCCTCCGCGCACGCCTGCCAGCTTCCGCCGTCCAGGCCGCGCAGCGCGACCGCGCCGCGCGCGAGCAGGCCGTCGAGCGTCGTCGCGCGCGGCGCGCCGGGCCGGTCGAGGAGCCGGGGCAGCGCGAGCGCGAGCGCGACCGCCGCCGCGGCCAGGAGCGAGGGGCGCACGCGCCACGCGCGCGGCCGCGCGCCGCGCGCGAGCGGGTCGGCCCATTCCACGATCGCCGCCGCGCCGCGCGCGCGGCGCCGCGCCAGCTCGCGCGCCGCGGCGCGCCACGTCCCCTCGAGCTCCGCGCGGAAGGCCGGCCGCGGCAGCACGGGCACCCAGGCGCGCTGCAGGAGGCGCGCGAGGTTCCGGTCGAGCACGCCGGCGTCGGGCTCGCGCCGTGCGCTCACGGGAGGCCTCCGCGCCGGCGCGCCAGGAGCTCGAACACGCGCGCGAAGGCGAGCCGCGCGCGGTGCAGGGTGGACTCGACGGCCTTCGTGCTCTTGCCCTCGCGCGCCGCCGTCTCGGCCGCGCTGCGCCCCTCGACGTACTTGTCCACCAGCGCCCGGCGGTGCTCGGGCGAGAGCGAGGAGAGCGTCGCGCCGACCAGGTCCTGCGTCTCCTGGCGCTCGAGCACCCAGTCGGGCAGCGGCTCGCGCTCGACCTCGGCCAGGATCGCGTCGATCTCGGGGTCGGCCTGCGCCAGCAGGTCCTCCATCGACAGCGTGCGGCGCGCGCGGCGCGCGCTGCGGATCTTGTTCTTGGCGATCCCGCACAGCCAGGTGTGCAGGCTCGAGCGCCCGTCGAAGGCGGAGAGCCGCTCGAGCGCGACGAGCAGCGTGTCCTGCACGACGTCCTCCGCCCGCTCGCGGTCGGCGCCGACGCGGTAGTGGACGAACTCGTAGAGCGCGTCGAGGTGCTCGCGGAAGAAGGCCTCGGCCGCCTGCTCGTCGCCGGCCAGGATGCGGCGCGAGAGCAGGAAGTCGGGCGAGGCGTCGGGGCGGGGCTGCACGGGGGGAGGCTCCGGCTCCTTGGTGAGCCCACGGTGGGGATCCCTTCGCGCCTTCGCGAGGAAATCCGGCGGCGGGGGGCCGCGGGAAGGGCAGCGGCCCCCGCGCCCGCCCGTCCCGGCGCGGGTGGTCCGCGCCGGCGGGCGGCCTCGGGGGCCGCCGGATGATTCCCCTGCGCTCGCTCCTACGCCCGGGAAGCCGGCGCGTTGGCGGCCGGCCGGTTTCCCGAGAGGGCCGCGCGCAGGGGCTCGAGCCAGGCCGCCGAGTCCTCCAGGCCCTCGGGCCGCGAGCGGCGCGGCCACAGCCGGCGGTGGCCGTCGAGCAGCCGCTCGAGCTCGTCCGCGAGCGCGCCGCGCGCCGCGGCGGGGAGCGCCTCGGGCGGGGCCCCGGCCGCGGCCAGGCGCGCGCGGCCGAGCCGGCAGCCCAGCGCCTGCGCGTCGGCGGCCCAGGCGAGCTCGTCCGCGACCAGCCGCTCTTCCTCGTCCCCGGGCGGCGCGACCAGCCCGCGCGCGCGCTCGATCGCGTCGAGCGCGGCGCCGAGGCGCTCGTCCGCGAGCGCGGGCACGCCCGGCGGCGGGAAGCGGTCGGGGCGCACGAGGAGCTGGAAGGGAGCGGTGGCGTTCGGCACGGGAGCGATTTCCTCGCCGGCGCGGCCGAGCTCGAAGAGCGCGCGCGCGGCGCCGGGGAGGCCGCCCAGGGCGTCGCGCTCGAGCGCGGCGGCGAGCTCGTCCGGCGCCGGCGACGCGTCGTCGGCGCTCCAGGCGCGCGCCGCGGCCGCCGCCCAGCCGGGGAAGGACGCGGGCCACGGCTGCAGGTGGCCCTGGTCGCCCCAGTCGGTGACGAGCAGGCCCAGCGCGCCGTGGCGGCGCGCCGCGGCGGCCGCGCGCGCGACGTTCTGCGCCATCGTCCCGGGACGGCCGGCGAAGCTCTTCCAGCTCGACGTGCCCGGGCACGCGACGCTCGGCACGCCGAGCGCGGCCAGGCGCGCGAGCTCCGCGTCGAAGTCGTGCCCGGCCTCGTAGCCCCACGAGCAGGCGACGCCGTCCCGCGGCAGGCGCGCGTGCTCCTCGGGGTGGTGCAGCACGACGTCGGCCCAGAACCACATGCGCCGGCCGCGCGCGCGCACGCGCTCGTGCAGCGCGCACAGGAAGTCCATGTGCACCGCGCCGACGCCGCGCGCCTCGCAGGCGGCGCGCGAGCGCCCGCGGCCGAGGTCGAAGGTCTCGTCGAGCCCGACGTGCAGCTCGCGGCTCGCGAAGCAGGGCAGCAGGTGGTCGAGCAGGTCCAGGACGAGCTCCAGCGCGCGCGGGTCGAGCGGGCACAGGCTGAACGGCTCGGGGCGGCGGCTGAAGGGGTGCTCGAGCCCCTCGGGGCACTCGGCCAGCGGGCGGTAGCGCGCGAGCGACAGCCAGCGGTGCATGTGGCCGAAGCACTGCTGGTTCGGGACGAGCTCGATCGCGTGCGCGGCGCACAGGCGGTCGAGCCGGCGCACCTCGTCGGGCGAGAGCGCGCCGCTCGCGCGCCAGACGTCCTCGTGGCCGGGGTAGGCGAACGTGTGCTCGGTGTAGAGCTGCAGCTCGTTCAGCTTCCACAGCGCCAGCAGCGCCACCAGGCGCTCGAGCGTCTCCATCGTCGGCACGCGGTCGCGGCTGACGTCGAGCATCACGCCGCGGCGCGCCAGCGCGGGCGCGTCCGCGAGCGCGAAGCCCGCGAGCTCGAGCGCGCCGGCGCGCCCGGGCGCGTCGAGCACGGCCTGCGCCAGGCTGGCCGCGCCGCGCGCGAAGCCGCGCGCGCCGGCGGCGTGCAGGCGCGCGCCCGCGGGGGCGAGCTCGAGGCGGTAGGCCTCGTCCGCGAGCGAGGCGTCGCGCTCGAAGACGAGCTCCGGCGCGCCGCCGGCGGGGGCCAGGCCGCGGCGCGCGCAGGCGTCCTGGACGAGCTCGGGCGCGCGCGAGCCGTGCGGCGCGCCGCGCGCGGCGAAGGCGGCGGTCAGCGACACGCGCTCGCCCGTGCGCCGCACGGTGCGCGGGCGCGGCAGCCAGCGCGGCAGCGGCGGATCGCGGTCCACGCGCCCATCCTGGCGCGCGGCGCTGCTAAACTCCCGCGCTTTCCGCCGTGAGCCGTCCCAAGCGCTTCAGCGTCCTGCGCGACCCCGTGCACGGCGACGTCTACCTCACGCACGAGGAGGTGGAGGTGCTGGACACGCCCGAGATGCAGCGCCTGCGCGGCGTCAAGCAGCTCGGCACGGCCTGCCTGGTCTACCCCGGCGCGCTGCACACGCGCTTCGACCACTCGATCGGGACGCTGCACGTCACGCAGCGCCTGCTCGAGGCGATCGGGCGCAACGCGGAGCTCGACCCGCGCGGCTCGCTCGGCGTGGGCGCGGGCGAGGCGCGCGTGGTGCGCCTGGCGGCGCTCCTGCACGACGTCACGCACGTGCCCTTCGGGCACAACATCGAGGACCAGACCGGCCTCTTCCACCGCCACGACAGCGCCTACCGCTTCCGCGCGCGGCTGGCGCCGGGGACGGAGCTCGGCGCCTGCCTCGACCGCCTGGGCGTGCGCCAGGACGTGCTGAACACGCTGCTCGGTGACGAGGCCGAGCGCGCCGTTCCGCCGTACTGGAGCCAGATCGTCTCGGACACGATCTGCTCCGACATCCTCGACTACCTGCAGCGCGACGCGTACTTCACCGGGCTGCGCCTGGGCGTCGATCCGCGCATCGCGAGCTACTTCAAGGTCGACCGCGAGAGCGGCAACCTCTACATCGACCTGGCCAAGCGCGACCTCCTGCGCGAGGACATCCTGAGCGAGGTCGTGCGCATGCTCGAGGCGCGCTACTACTTCTCCGAGCGCGTCTACTACCACCACGCCAAGGTCTCGGCCGGAGCGCTCGTGGCGCGCGCGGTCGAGCTCGCCATGGACGGCGAGCTGGTGCGCGAGGAGGAGTTCTACGACCTGACCGACGCCTCGCTGGTCGCGCTGCTCGAGGCGCGCGCGGCGCGCGCGGGAGGCGAGCGCGGCGAGCGCATCCGCCGCCTGGTGGACGCCTTCCGCCGCCGCGCGCTCTTCAAGCGCGCCTGCGTGTACCCGCGCTACGCCAACGCCGCGCTGCAGGACGAGCTCGTGCGGCGCTTCTTCGCGCGCGAGCAGCGCGCCGAGCGCGCCGCCGCGGAGGAGCGCATCGCCGACCTCGTGCGCTTCGCGACCGGGCGGCGCGTCGAGGTCGTGCTCTACTGCCCGGCCGCGCGCATGCAGCTCAAGGAGGTCGAGACGCACGTGCGCTGG
The DNA here is from genome assembly GCA_902826945.1 of uncultured bacterium. Next base: position 40,846 of record CADEGS010000010.1, read on the forward strand.
CCCGGCGAGCCGGGCGTGCGGCCGCTCGCCGACTACGCGGATCGCGTACCGCGTCTGGCGGATCTCGAGCGCTCGTATCGCGATCTCTGGAAGTTCTACGTGCTCGCCGACTGCGCCGATCCGGCGCTGCTCGCGAAGGTGGCGGAGATCGCGATGGGGGAGCTTTCCCCCGCGAAGAACGTCTATCGGATCGAAGGCGCAAATCCGGCGTGAGCGCGCGGCTGCCGCGCGCCTGCGCCGCGGCCCCGGCAACGTTGCGACTGGCGCCGCGAGACGGCGGAACCTAGCGTCGCGCGGGTTCGTCCTGTGGAGAGCACCCGCGATCCGCAGCGCTCGAGCTTTCCGAAGGCCGCCACCTTCGAACCAAGGGGGGGATGTTGATCGAGATTCGCGTACCTTGCCTGCGCTGCAAGCGCTCGCTTCCCGTCGAGGATCGCTTGCTGGTCGGGGAGATCCTGCACTGCCCGACGTGCAACGCGCCGCACGAGGTCTACGGCGTCGACCCGCTCGACATCGGGCCGAGCCGTCCGGTCGAGGAGCAGGAGGAGGACCTCGCCGACTGGACCAAGGCGGGCTGACGAGCCCGCTCGGGATGAGGAGGGGAGCGCCGCCGGCGGCCTCGCGGGGGGTGAGGCCGCCGGCGGCCTTTCGAGGGCGCGCCGTCTAGCCCTGGCGCACCGCGCCGCGCCGCGCGGCCAGGAACGCGCCGAGGCGCTTCAGCGCCTCGCGGATGGTCTCGGGCGCGGTCGCGTAGCTGAAGCGCACGTGGCCCTCCACGCCGAAGACGGTGCCGGGCACGAGCGCCACCCCCTGCTCCTCGAGCAGGTCCTGGCAGAAGCCGGGGCTGCCGCGCTCGTCGAGCCAGGCCGACACGTCGGGGAAGACGTAGAAGGCGCCGCCCGGCTCGGGCGCCTCGAGGCCGAGCTCGCGCAGGCCCGCGAGCAGCAGGCGGCGGCGCTCGGCGAAGGCGGCGGCCATCGTCGCGACCTCGGGCGGCTCGGCGCGCAGCGCGCGCTCGAAGGCCGCCTGCGAGACGGCGTTCGGGGAGCCCGTCATCTGGCTGTTCAGGTCCGCCACGGCGCGCGCCACGGCCGCCGGGCCGCACACGTAGCCGATGCGGTAGCCGGTCATCGCGAAGCACTTGCTGGCGCCGTCCACGACGATCGTGCGCGCGCGCGCGTCGGGGCCGAGCGAGAGCGGGCTCGCGAACTCGCGCTCGTACACCAGCCGGCGGTAGATCTCGTCGGCCAGGATCCACAGGTCGTGGCGCGCGGCGAGCTGGCACAGGCGCTCGATCTCGGCGCGCGTCCACACGTAGCCGGTCGGGTTGCAGGGCGAGTTGATCATCACCATGCGCGCGCGCGGGCCGGCGGCGGCCTCGAGCGCGTCGAGGTCCGGGCGGCAGCCGCGGCGCGGCGGCACGAGCACGGCGCGGCCGCCGGCGATCGCCACCTCCTCGAAGTAGCTGCCCCAGGCGGGCAGCGGGATCAGGACCTCGTCCTCGGGGCTGACCGTCGCGAGCAGCGCCGCCATCAGCGCGTGCTTCGCGCTGTGGCACACCGCGACCTCGGAGATCTCGACGCGCGTGCCGCGCGTGGCCGAGACGTGCGCCGCGATCGCCTCGCGCAGCGAGAGCGTCCCCGCGGCGGGGGTGTAGCGCACGTCGCCGCTCTCGACCTTGGCCACGGCCGCCTCGCGCACGGCGCGCGGCGCGGGGAAGTCGGGCTCGCCGACGGCCATGTTGACCACGTCCCTGCCCGTGGCGGCGAGCTCCTTCGCGCGCGCGTCCAGGGCCAGGGTCGCCGACGGAGCCAGCTTCACGACCCGATCCGAGAGCTGCATACGGCGCCCGAGAATAGAGGGCGGCCGGCCGGGGCGTGGCGGGAAAGCGGGAAGATCGCCCCGCCGGCGGCGTCGGGAGCCCTCCGTCCCGGCGCGCGCGGGCGGACTTCGCCGCCGCCCCCCGCTACCCTGCCCGATCCATGAAGCGACGCTGGCTGCGCATCCTCCTGATCGTCCTCGCGCTCGTCTCGGTGGCCGGCTTCGGCGCCTTCTCGACGTTCCTCTTCAACCCCTTCGAGGGACGCTACGAGTACGAGCTCCCGAGCCTCATCCCGCGCGAGGTGGACTTCTTCCTCGGCAAGCAGGACCTGCGCGCGGACTTCGACCCCTTCCCGGTGCCGGCCTTCCTGGACGAGCTGCGCGCCGACCCGTCGGGGCAGGCGCTGCTCGAGCTGCCCGGCGTGCAGGAGCTCGCGGCCGAGCTCGACGTGGGCGCGCGCGTGGCGGAGCTGCAGCGGGCGCTCGACGGGCTGCCGGTGAAGCTCGACGTGCTCGAGGTCTTCGGCGGCGAGCGCCTGGCCGTCGCCGGCACCTTCCGCGGCGCCGACCTGGCCGCCAGCGACTGGGCCGTGTACGGCCGCGCGAACTGGCTCGGCAAGCTCCTGGTCGAGCTCCTGCGCTACCCCGACCTGATCGGCGCGAGCGAGCGCGGGCTGGTCGTGGACGAGCAGGAGGAGCACCTCGAGCTCTCCGGCGCCGGCCTGGCGCGCCCGCTGTACGTGACCCGGCTGCAGGACGTGGTGGTGCTCGCCAGCGCGGCCGACCTGGTGCGGCGCGCGCACGAGCTCGAGGCCTCGCGCGGCGAGAACTCGTTCTACCAGAGCGCGAAGTACGCCGACCACATCGGCCTCCTGCAGCACGAGGGGCACGAGGTCGAGGTGTACCTCGACTACCACCGCCTGGCCGAGGCGCAGGGCTGGCCCGACGGCGTGCCGAGCCCGTCGGCCGAGGACCTCGCCGTCGCGCTGTGCGGGCGCGTCTTCCAGGTCGGCCTCCTGCGCGAGCTGATCGGCCTCGTCGGCTTCGACGGCGGGCTCTCCGTGCGCCTGACCGCGCCGGTCTCCTCCGAGCAGATGACGCCGTTCCAGAAGCGCCTCTACCGCCAGCGCGGCTTCGACAAGGCGCGCGCGCTCGAGGTGGCGCGGCTGGCGCCGGCCGACGCGGGGCTCTTCGTCTACCTGCACGCGGGCCTGGGCGACCTCCTGCGCGAGGCGCTGGCGACGCTCGGCGACAAGGAGGTGGGGCTGCTCGACGACACCGCGCGCGCGGTGTGGGACAAGACGGCGCTCGAGCTGATCGACGACATCGACGCGGTCTTCAAGGACCGCGTGGGGCTCGTGCTGCGCGACCACGACTTCCCCGACGAGGGCGAGAGCGGGCCGCCGCACAACGAGGACGTCGTGCCGGCCTGGAGCCTGCTCCTGTGGATCGACGACCGCGCCAAGCTCGACGAGCTGCGCGAGCGCATCGTCGCGCGCCAGGGCGACCTCGGCATCAAGGGCCGCGAGGCGGGCAGCCGCGGCGTGTTCGTGAACACCGTGCTCGGCAACTACAAGGCCTACGAGTACTGGAACGAGCTCGTGCCCGGCACGGGCCACGTCGCCACGCTCGACCTCGGCGACGAGTACTTCCTGGTGGGGAACCACACGAAGATGCTCGAGCTGATGGTCAAGACCTACTTCGACGGCGCGCCGACCTACCCGCGGCTCTCCGACGACGGCTTCTTCAAGTCGCTGGTCAACACCGGCCTGGCCGACGCGAACCTGCTCGGCTGGCTGGCGCCGCGCGCGGTGGAGCGCACGCTGCGCGCCGCGATCGAGCGCGAGGTGCGCGAGGCGCTCTACGTCGACTGGTCGGTCGAGAAGCCGCGCCTCGAGCGCAAGCTCGTGGCCGAGAAGCTGCCCGGCGAGCGCTACGGCGCGCTGACGCCGTCGGGGCAGCAGCAGCTCGACATCCTCTACTTCGAGGCGGCCGACGCCCTCGAGGAGGAGGCGCGCCGGCGCGAGGGGCCGCAGCTCAAGGCGCGCCTGCTGCGCCAGCTGCAGGCGGCCGAGCTCGTGAAGGGCGCGCTGGCCGAGGTCTCGGTGGACCAGAAGCGCATCGAGCTGTTCGCGCGCGCGATCGTGCCCTTCGACGGGCCGCCGTCGCCCTGACGCTGCGCACGGCGGCGCGCGCTTGGTGCCCGGGACTGGAATCGAACCAGCATGGGTTGCCCCACAGGATCCTTAGTCCTGCGCGTCTACCATTTCCGCCACCCGGGCACACGCGAGCGGCGCTCCTCGCCGCAGCGAGGGCGGCGGAGTCTAGCGACGAGCGCGCTCCGCGCAAAGCCCCGCGCGGGCCGGCCCGGTTGACAGGCGGGGGCGCGGCGCTACCGTTCGAGCGCTCCGCGCCGCGCGCGTCCTCGCGCCCGCACGCGCCCCTGCGCGCCGCGCCCGCCCCGCGCCGGCCGCACCGCGCGGCCCCTCGATCCGGAGGACCCCATGAAGAGCCCTCGCGGCAACGTCCTGATCGGCCAGTCCGGCGGCCCGACCTGCGTCATCAACCAGAGCCTGGTCGGCATCGTCGAGGCGGCCCTGGGCGCCGCCCCGGTGGCGCGCGTGCTCGGCGCGCTGCACGGCATCAAGGGCGTGCTCGAGGAGCGCCTGATCGACCTCGGCAAGGAGTCGCAGGAGACGCTCGAGCGCGTCGCGCGCACGCCCTGCGCGGCGCTGCGCTCGGTGCGCAAGAAGCCGACGCGCGAGGAGTGCGAGGCGGCGCTGAAGGTCTTCCGCAAGCACGACGTGCGCTACTTCTTCTACATCGGCGGCAACGACTCGGCCGAGACGGCGCACATCCTGGACGAGATCGCGCGCGCCGAGGGCTACGACGTGCGCCTGTTCCACGTGCCGAAGACGATCGACAACGACCTGCGCGTGACCGACCACTGCCCGGGCTACGGCTCGGCGGCGCGCTTCGTCGCGCAGGCCTTCCAGGGCGACGACCAGGACAACCGCAGCCTGCCGGGCGTCAAGATCGACGTCGTGATGGGGCGCCACGCGGGCTGGCTGACGGCCGCCGCGGCGCTCGCCCGCGCGCGCGAGGACGACGGCCCGCACCTCGTGTACGTGCCCGAGCGCGACTTCTCGATGGAGCGCTTCGCCGCCGACGTGCAGCGCGTGCACGCGCGCCTCGGGCGCTGCCTGGTGGCGGTCTCCGAGGGCATCCACGGCCCCGGCGGCGCGCCGATCGCGACCAGCGGCGAGCGCGACTCGCACGGCAACGTGCAGCTCTCCGGCAGCGGCGCGCTGGGCGACCTGCTGGCGGCCGAGGTCAAGGCGCGCCTGGGCTCCAAGCTGCGCGTGCGCGCCGACACCTTCGGCTACCTGCAGCGCTCCTTCGCCGGGCTGTGGTCCGAGGTGGACGCGCGCGAGGCGCGCGAGGTCGGGCGCACCGCCGTGCGGCTGGCGACCGGGGGCGAGCTCCAGAGCGCCTCGGTCGTGATCCGCCGCCTGCCCGGCCAGGAGTACGCCGTCGCCTTCGAGGCGACCGAGCTGCGCAACGTGGCCAGGGAGACGCGCGGCCTCGAGCCCGCGCACCTCTCCGGCGACAACGACGTCTCGCAGGCCTTCCTCGACTACGCGCGCCCGCTGGTCGGCCCGCTGCCGGCCATGGGGCGGCTGTCCGACTTCGCCCTCTGAGGGCGCGATGGGCGAGAGCGATCCGAGCCCGGGCGAGCGCCAGCTCGTCGTGCCCGACGAGCCGGCCGACGCGGGCGCCCCGTCCGGCCGCTCGCCCGGCCTGCTCGTGCCGCTGGTCGTCGTGCCGGCCCTGATCGTGATGGTGTTCGTCCTCGTGTGGACGTTCTTCAGCT
>CADEGS010000010.1:46640-48907 GCA_902826945.1 uncultured bacterium
GTCGTGCCGGCCCTGATCGTGATGGTGTTCGTCCTCGTGTGGACGTTCTTCAGCTCGATCACGGGCCGCGAGGCGACGCCGGCCCAGAACGTCGAGCGCCTGCTGCACGGCGGCGCCAACGAGCGCACGCAGGCGGCCTTCAACCTGGTGCGCCAGGCGGTGGAGGACTGGGAGAGCGACGCGCGCGGCGCGGGCTCGCCCTGGGCCTTCGACGCGCGCGTCCAGGACGGCCTGCGCGTCGCCTGGGACGAGAACCGCGAGATCGCGGACGAGGGCGACGTCCCGATCCCGCTCGCGATCGCGATCCTCCTGGCGCAGCTCGGGGACGAGGAGGGCGCAGAGCGGCTGGCCGCGCTGACGCGCCTGGCGCCGGAGACCGACCCGAGCGGGCAGTACCGCGCCTACGCCGGCTTCGTGCTGGGCGCGCTGGGGTCCCGCCTGCCGCCGGAGCAGCGCCCGGCGGCGCAGCGCGCGCTCCTCGACCTGCTCGCGAGCGACGACCAGGGGCTGCGCATGGTCGGCGCCATCGCCCTGCAGGGCTACCCCGGGCCCGAGACGAGCGCGGCCCTGCGCGGGCTCCTGGTCGAGGCCTCGCTGGAGCTGCGCGGCAACGCGGCGCTGGCGCTGGCGCGCCTGGGGGACGGCGCCGGGAGCGCGGTGCTGCGCGAGATGCTCGACCCCGACGCCTACCGGAGCGAGCGCGAGCGCGAGCGCCGCAAGTGGGCGCGCGCGCCCCTGGTCAGCGAGAGCCGCTGCAAGGCGCTCGAGGCGCTGGTCGCGCTCGACGAGGCGCCCGACGCCGCGGCGCTCGAGGCGCTGGCCGAGAGCGATCCCGATCCCGCGCTGCGCGAGCTGGCCCGGCGCCTCCTGCGCGCGGGGGACGCGACCGAGCGCGCCCCGGAGTAGTGCGCAGCCGCCGCCCGGGGGCGCGCCGCCGGGCCCGGAGGCTTGCCATTCGCACCCGGGGCTCCCATCCTTACGGGCGTTTCCAGGGCACGACTCCCCCGTCCCGCCCGCCCCGGCCGCCCTGCCTCCTCCGCGCGCCGCCGCGGGCCGGGAGCGAGGCTCCCCGGACGAGCGCCGGGGCGAGTGCGCGGGCCGCCGCGCGAAGGATCTGACCGCGTCGATGAACGATCAAGCACCGCAAGAGACCTCTCCGGAGCTCGTGCGCGCCCCGCTGCGCGGCGAGGTCTCCCGGCGCGGGTTCTTCTCCCTGGTGGGGGTGGGCTGGGCCGTCTTCACGGGGGCCTCGCTCGGGATGCTGGGCGCGATGGGGCGCTTCCTGTTCCCCAACGTGCTCTACGAGCCCCCGCAGGAGTTCAAGGCGGGCTTCCCCGACGACTACGCGGTCGACCAGGTGGACGAGCGCTTCAAGGCCGCCTACGGCGTGTGGATGGTGCGCGAGCAGACGGGCTTCTACGCGCTCTCGACGATCTGCACGCACCTCGGGTGCACGCCGAACTGGCTCGCCTCCGACGAGAAGTTCAAGTGCCCCTGCCACGGCTCGGGCTTCGTGAAGTCGGGCATCAACATCGAGGGGCCCGCGCCGCGGCCGCTCGAGCGCTACAAGATCACCCTGGCCGAGGACGGCCAGATCCTGATCGACAAGAACACGAAGTTCCAGCAGGAGAAGGGGCAGTGGGAGCTCGACGGCGCCTACCTCTTCTACTCCTAGCACCGTCCCCCCATCCCTCTCCTCGTCTAGCCGCACTGCCCCGGATCCAAAGCTAGATGCAAAAGCTCCTCGATTCCGTGAAGAAGACCCAGATCTGGCGCTCGGTCTTCCGCCACGGCTACCCGGACACGCCGCGCAACCGCACGCTGGCGGTGCTCTCGAACACGTTCCTGCACCTGCACCCGGTCAAGGTGCGGCGCAGCGGCATCCGCCTCTCCTACACGTGGTGCATGGGCGGGCTGACGTTCTTCCTGTTCCTGATCGAGACGATCACCGGCCTGCTGCTGATGTTCTACTACCGGCCGACGGCCGAGTACGCCTACCAGGACATCGTCGGCCTGCGCGAGCACGTGCCGCTGGGCATCATGCGCGAGCTCCACCGCTGGGCCGCGCACCTGATGGTGATCAGCGTGTGGCTGCACATGTACCGCGTCTTCCTGACCGGCTCGTACAAGCCGCCGCGCGAGTTCAACTGGAACGTCGGCGTGATCCTGCTCGTGCTGACGCTCCTGCTCTCGTTCACGGGCTACCTCCTGCCGTGGGACCAGCTCGCCGTGTGGGCCATCACGGTCGGCTCGAACATGGCGCGCGC
>CADEGS010000011.1 GCA_902826945.1 uncultured bacterium
AGAGCTTGCGGTCCAGGTCGGCGCGTGGATCGAGAAGCTCGAAAGCATGGAGCGCTTCGAAGTCGATCACCGCTGGGTCGCGATCGGCAAGACGCACCTGCAGCAGGGTTTCATGGCGGCGATCCGCGGGATCGCTCGGCCGGAGACCTTCTAGGTCCGACCGGCTCACCGCGCTGCCGGCGCCGCCGGTCGCGCACCCAGTGGAGCAGCATCGAGCCGGCGGTGGTCACCGCGCCGCTGCCGGCGAGCAGCTCGATCCACCCGATCGGGCGCTCGTCGACCCGCTCCTCCGCCGCGTCGAAGGCGGCCTCGACTCGAAGCAGCTTCTCGGCCGCCGAAATCGCCTGGTCGCTCACCGCGCCGAGCACGTCGACGCGGAGCTGGTATAGGTCGCCAGGGGTCGCGCAGCCGGCGAGGATCAGGAGGGCGGGGAGAGCTCGATGCGGATTTCGCCGCTGGCGATCTTCCGCAGCGTCTCGGTCACGTTCCCCGGGTCGGCCGAGCCGCCGAGCGCCTCCGCGCGCGCGAGGTACTGGAAGCCCGCGCCCGAGTCGGCGACCGGCTCGCAGCCATGCTCGCAGGCCATTTCGGGCACCACGCCGAAGAGCCGGCAGACCGTCGGCCGCACGTCGTAGGCGCTGCACCGCCCGTTCTTGAGCAGCGAGCACGAGCCGTCCGGCCGCGTGTACTGACGCTCGCCAGCCTCGCGCTCGAGGATGCGGCGCTCCACCACGCTCATTTCGATCACCGTGCACGAGTCCGAGCATAGCCCCTTGCAGGCCACCTTCGGAATCGAGCGCCAGAGCCCGCGGATCCGCTTCTCCGCACCCATCAGGGGTTCAGGGGCGAGTCGATCACGAGGCCCTGCTCGCTCGCGCTCTTCCAGCCCTTCTCGATGAAGTCGGGCGAGTCGGCCATCAGAAAGGCTCGTCGATCGACGAGAGCGGCGAGGGCGGGTCCCCCGTGAAAGAAACCTGGCCGCGCAGCGGCGTTCGGCGCGGCCGCACCACCAGGTCTTCGGGGCGCCACGGGACCTCCGAGGGGAACTCGCGGTTCACGAACTCGAGCACCTCGGGGGCCTGTGCGAGCCATTGCCGCAGCGCCAGGGTGAGGGCCTCCGCGACGAGCTCTGCCTGCTCTTTTTTCATGGCCTGTAAGCCTACCCGATTGGTAGGGTGGGTGGCCACATGATTTCCGATAGAGACGAGCTCGCAGCGGCGTGGGTGGCTGGCGTTGGATACAGAGTGGGCGCCCTTGCCGCGTCGCTCGGGGTGGAGCGAGACGCGCTCGAAGTGGCCGGGGGCCTCTTGCGCTTGCTCGACCTGCTAACAGACCGCGCAGAGGCGGTTGCCGCTGAGCGGGATCGGCTGAAGACTGAGTGCCCCCACGGGTACTACGGGTGGTCCGCGTGCGGCATCTGTGGGCCCGAACTAAGTAAAGCCCGCGCCCGCGCCGAGCAGGCCGAGCGGCGGCTGGAGGAGGCGAAGGGGCTGCTGGAGCGGCTGTGCAACTCAACGCGGGTGGCTACTGCTAGTCTGGCTGGCCGCGAAGTCTGGATCACCGACAAGATGCAGCTTTCGGTCGACGTGGTTGCAGCCCGCGCCTGGCTCCGGCGCCAGAGGGAGGAGACCGCCGCCCCTGCGGTCCCGGCCACTTCACAAGGCCGGGAGGGTGCCGGAGAACCGGAGCGCCGGGGCGAGCGCGGAAGCCTCCCGGTGATCCGCGCCGATCTCTCCGCCGCCCGCAACGACGCGACGAAGGCGCGGCTGGAGGCGGAGGAGCTGCTTTGCAAGCGGTGTGGCGGACATGCGGGACTGCGGGACACCGAAGAGGTCCCGGAATCTGGCGGGATGTGCCCGGCAGCCATCCATTTCGCCGCCCGAGACGTGGTGATCGCGGCGGTGGAGCGGGACCTGATCAGAGGCAACGGCACGACAGTCGAAGCGATGATCGAGAGCCGGTTATGGGCCGCCGTGGCCCGCCTGCGCGCCACACTGGAGACACCGAAGCCGTGAACAGCCGTCCGTACGTCCGCACCAAGAAGCGCCCGCCCAGCGGTACGCGCTGCGACAGTCATGTCGGCGTGGACCCGGAATCGCGCGCGCCGCGACTGCTGCGCTGCCCGAACCAGGCCACCGTTGAATTCAAGGGCGGGCCGCTCCCGTTCGAGACGTGGGTGTGCGAGTCATGCGCGAAAGTCCTGGAGACACCGAAGGAGAGAACGTGAGCGACCGCGCGACAGCAGCCGTGCAGGGCATCGCACAGCTACCGATCGAGATGCACAAGCACATCATCAAGGCCGAGCCCACCGGCTCGCGTGCGATCTGCACGCCAGCGCCGACAGACACAGACGAGGACTGGCTCATCCTTGTAGACGACTGGGCGAAGTTCAGCGACGTGGCCATTGCAAACGAGTGGGGCGTGACCGGCCCCGGCGATTCTGAGAAGTACCCTGAGTTCTTCGCGTCGCTCCGGAAGGGCGAGATGAACCTGATCGCTACCGAGAGCGAGTCGTTCTTCGATAAGTTCTCGGCCGCTACGTTCGCCGCCAAGCGCTTGAACCTACTGAACAAGAGCGACCGAATCGCCCTGTTTCAGGCCGTACTTTACTGCAACAAGTATGAGGAGACCCCGTGAGCGAATCAGAGCGAGAGCCGAGCGCGTGGCACGGGTGGGGGGGTCGCCGACGTAACCGGCAAGCGTGCGCTGCACATCGGCCGCACGCCTGGGCGTGAACAGGTCACGCTCTACCTGATGACCGGCAACACCATAGAGCCGCTGGCCTACTTCCGCACCGAGCGCAAGGCGCGGCTGGCGATGGACATGATCGACCAGTTGGCCCACGTTGGGCGGTACTCAAGGAGCGAAGCATGACCAGCGAGCGAGAGCCGAGCGCGGAGCAGTTGGCCAGAGCGTTCCATGAAGCATACGAGCGCCTGGCTCCTGCGCACGGGTATGAGACGCGCGCGGCGAGCGCGAAGCCTTGGGACGAGGTTCCAGCGAACAACCGCGCGCTCATGGAGGCCGTGTGCGCTGAGGTCATGTCCCCAGCGCTGGACCGCTACGCCGCCGCCCGGGTGCGCGAGGCGCTGGAGCCACTCAACGCGCTACTCAAGAACCCGCGCGTCTCCAGAATGGACGCGATCCACACTCACGCCTGCCCGTGCTGGCGGATCGGGAAGCGTCACGGACCACGTAACTGCGGCGGCGACAGACTGCACGAAGAAGTTGAATCCGTGCTCCGCGCCCTGGCCGCCAAGACAGAGGAGCGCGGGGCGTGAGCGAACGTGTGTTCCGCGTACAAGACCGTGACGGGCGCGGTCCGTGGAAGCCGGGCTTCTCGCGCCGCTGGGTTGAGCACCGTCCAGACCACGACAACCTACCGCCGTGGTTCTACGAGTTCGGCGATGTCCGCCGCCGCGCCATCTTCGGAGCCTATCTCGGGTGCGGGTGCCGCACGCTGGAGCAACTGAGGCGCTGGATCACGCAATCCGAGTACGCGACACTGGCGGGCCACGGATACCGCGCGGTTAGGCTCGAAGTCGGCCGGATCCTTGCCGAGTCGAGCGTGCAGTGCGTTTTTGAGCGCGCCGCACCACTGCGAGATGGGGCCGAAGGTGTCGAACTGTACCCGGCCACCACGGCTGGGCAGACTTCCAACCACACTCCCACGGAGACCACCTAATGCTCGCCACCCTCCTCCTCGCCCTCGCCCCGCAAGCCAACCCCCGCCCAAGCGTCGTCCTGCTGATCCTCGACGACATCGGCACGGACCAGATCGCCGCGCACCCGAACGCGATCCAGGACCCGCCCCAGACGCCGACGATCTCCGCGCTCGCCGCCGAAGGGGTGCAGTTCACACACGCCTGGGGCGCCCCGGTCTGCTCGCCCGCGCGGGCCATGGTGCTGACCGGGCGCTGGCCGCACCGGACCGGCGTTGGGACCATCATCCAGGCCGGCGAGACGTTCGAGCTGGCGCTGTCCGAGGTCACGATCGCCGAGCGCGTCGCAGCCAGGGGATACATGGGCGTGCGGGACTACTGGGAGTGGCCGCGGGTGGACGACACGCCCACCACGGCCGCGCAGGAGGCCGCAGAATCGCGCGGGCTGCGGCGGGCCCTGCTGGAGATCCTGGCGCGTGAGACGCGAACGTGGGCGAAGCCAGAGGGGCAGGAGCGGACCGGGTGAGCGAGACGACCGTAGCGGCCCTGTACGTCCAACGCGGCGGCGTCTACTGGGACCTGCCGGGGGTAGACCCGTGGGACGAGGAGCGCGACGCGCGGCTCTACGCCGGCCCCTGGCCGGTAGTGGCGCACCCGCCGTGCGCCCGCTGGTGCCGCCTGGCTGGGCTTGTAGAGGCGCGCTGGGGGCACAGGCGCGGCGAGGATGGGGGCTGCTTCGAATCGGCCCTGCGCTCCGTGCGGACCTGGGGCGGCGTGCTCGAGCACCCGGCCTACTCGGACGCTTGGGCCCACTTCGGCCTTGGGCGCCCCGACCGGCGGGGGGGCTGGCAGCGCACCATCGACGGTGGCTGGACGTGCCAGGTCGAGCAAGGACGCTACGGGCATCCGGCCAAGAAGGCGACGTGGCTCTACTACTGCGGCGACACAACGCCGCAGGATCTCCGCTGGGGCTACGAGCTCGACTCCAAGAGCAAGGCTCTGGTCTCTTGGTGCGGTAACCACGTAGCCATCACCGACGACCGTCGGCGCCTATCCCCGCGCGAAGCATCCGAGTCGCCTGCCGAGTTCCGCGACCTGCTACTCGACCTCGCCCGCGCAGCCAGGTTCACGCACCCTTGATGCACCATCCATGAGCCGTAGGCGATCTCGTTGTCTTCGAGCGGTGAAGAAGCTGAGCGACACCAAGCTCGACGTGCTGTTGCGGCTTGAGCGCGGCGGCAAGCTCTACACAGGGCCCGGCAGGGGCTACTGGTTCGACCGGCAGGGGAAGCGGCTTCACGTCCGCCAGACGACGATGGGGGCGCTGATGCGGGCCGGACTTATCTTTGCCCCATCCCAGAACGCTCCTGGCGGGGTTGGGTTTCGCCGATTCCAACTCACCGGCAGGGGGCGAAAGGCGCTCGCGAAATGGATAGCAACCTCAACGTCGTAGTCATTCGCGCCGACCAGCTCCGGCGCTCGGCGCTGCCCTGCTACGGCAACGCCGAAGCGTCGACGCCCGCGATCGACCTGCTCGCGGAGCAGTCGGTGGTCTACCAGAACGCCTACGCGACCGAGCCTGTCTGTTCGGCCTCGCGCACGGCCTTCGACACCGGCAAGCACACGCACGCGACGCCGAACGGCGACAAGCTGCACCCGGGCGACCGGACGGTCCACGGGCTGCTTCAGGCGGCCGGCTACTCGACCTTCATCGTGGGCAAGTGGCACAAGACGCCCGGCTCGTTGGTGCCGACGGCCCCGGACGACCTGGTGCCGAGCTCGATCTTGCGCGGCGTCGACTTCCACGCGGGGCACGAGCACCTGCATCAGATCGTCAACGGGACCTACTACCTGAACGGCGACCCAACCGCGTTCACGTCGGGCCCGTGGCGGCCGCAGACCTACACCGACGTCTTCCTTGCGCACCTCGATTCGCTGGTCAGCCTTCCCGGCCGCCGCCGGCCCTTCTACGGAGTCCTCGACCTCGAGCCGCCGCACAACCCCTACTCGCCGATCGCCGGGACCGCCTGGAACCAATGGACCTCGCAGGCGGTCACGCTCGCGCCCAACGTGCCCGCATCCGTGCAGGCGCAGGCAGCCTTCGACCTTGCCCGCTACTACGGCATGGTCCTGTCGGTCGACGCGATGGTGCAGCAGTTGATGGAGCACCTCGACATGCTTGGGCTGCTCGAGGAAACCGCCGTGATCTTCACCTCGGACCACGGCGCGCACCTTGGCGCGCACGGACTGATCGGGTCGACCGAGCAGAAGCGATCCATGTACCGCGAGGCCATTGAGATCCCCCTGTTGGTCCGCGTCCCGGGGTGGGCTCCAAGGCTTCACTACGCTCCCGTTGGGTCGACGTTCCCGCACGCGCTGATCCTTGGCCTGTGCGCCGTTCCGATGGGGGCCGGGCTGCATCACGGGCTAGAGCCCGCTGGGTCGCTCTACTTCGAGCAGCTCGACTCGCCGAACACGCCGAACGGAGCATGGCGCGGAGTGATGAAGGACGGGCATCGCTACGCGCGCAGCGAGGGGTCGAACGGGCCGTGGGTCCTCTTCGAGGCTGGCGACCTGTACGATCAGAACAACTTGGTCGGCCACGGGACCCAACTGGAGATCGACATGGAAGCTGCGCTTCAGGCGGCCGCGGCCGCGGTCGGAGACGTGATCCCGTGGTAGAGCGGCCGCTTGAGCATGGGGCTGGCCTGCCCGAGGAAGTGCGGCGCCGGCTGGTCGAGACCGCCGAGCTCCCGACGAAGGGGCTCTCTCAGTCGAACGAGGGCGACTGCCGGCTCGCGGTCGGGATCGACACGCGCGGCAACGTGATCCTCGAGTTCGGCCGATCCGTGCGCTTCCTATCGCTCCCGCCCATGCAGGCGCTCCAGATCGCCGACGCGATCCGCAACCGCGCGATCCAGGCGCAGGGCTCGATCATGGTGACGGGGCTCGGGCTCCAGCCGCCGCCGCGCGGCTAGCCCTTCTTCTTCTCCGCCTTCGGCGGCGGCGTCCGGATGCGGTCCATCCAATCGGGACGGGTGTGCGGCAGCTTGTTCACGTTGACGTACTCCTGAAGGAGCTCCGCCAGCGGCGCCGCGTCTTCCTTCGGGCCGATCTTGAGGGTCTGCTCGCGCGTGGTCAGCCAGGAGACGAAGCCGAAGAGCGCCTCGGTCGGGTTCAGGCCGAGCAGCTCGGCCGCGGCGATGGTGTGGCACGAGCACTCGCAGGCCCCGTACAGCATCCCCGCCGTGCCGGGCGGCGGCTGGACCATCACGGCGTTTCGCAGGGCGGGGCTCTCGCAGGAACAGGTCCGGGTCGGGCAGGGCAATGGATGGTCTCCTTCGCGGTTGGCGGTAAGCCTACCGGACGGCTAGGCTCGGTGTCATGGACTGGATCCGGGAGGCGATCGAGCGGGCGAAGTGCCTCCTGGCCCCGCCGCCTCCAAGCCCCGATCCGATCGAGGCCGTGCGGGCGCTCTACCCCGGTCTTGAGATCGAGGGCCGCGAGCCGGACGCCGACACGAGCCCGGGCTCGGTGGGCGGGTGGATGCTCGAGCAGATGCGCCGCGACGTCGAGGAGGCCGAAGCGCGGGAGGAGCGCGAGCTCCAGGAGACCGGCTGCGTCGGCGGCCTGCACGTCCGGACGAAGGAAGACCTGGCGATTCTGCGGCGCGACCAGGCCAACCGGCGCAAGGCGCTCGAACGACGGATGCCCATGACGCGCGTCCGAGGACTCGTCCCTGACCACCCAGACCCCTCGGGCGGCCTCGGGCGCCGGTGGGTGAAGTTCAGCCCGCGCAGGAACGAATACACCGTGGTCCGCCAGCAACCGCCGAAGCCCGGACCCTGGCACCTCAACCCCGGGGCCTACTGCTTCACCTGCGCCAGCCGGATCGTCGACGGCCGGTGCCCGGTGTGCGACGTCGACCTGGAGCGGCTCTGGGACGAGCTCACGAGCTGGGGCTCGGACGTCTACTAGGCGTCCTCTTTCTCGCCGGCCGCACGGCGAGCGGCGCGCTCGAGGGCCCGCTGGCGGCGGTTCAGCTTGGGCTCCGGGCGCGCGGGCTGCCCGCGGGCGATCCTGGCGTCGCGGGCTGCCCGCTCGGTGCGCTCGCGCGCCAGCCGGCGCTTCCGCTTGGCGTACTTGCGGGCGTTCTCGCCCCGCTTCCAGCGCTGGCAGTCGGGGCAGCGGCAAAAGCCCTTGTCGTACGCCTGGCGGGTTCCGTGCTCAGAGAATTGCTGGGGGTTGTCCGCCGTCGGCATGGACGAAAGCATAGGTCCCTGGGTAGGCTCATTTCCATGAACCGCCGTGGGTTCCTGCTGGGCGTCGCCGCCCTCCCCGCCTCCGTGAAGGCCGCCGCCGAGGCTCCCAACCTCTTCACCCGGCTCGTCCAGGAGTGCCCGCCGACCTTCCGCGGCGTGCCCCTCGAGTACTTCAAGCGGCTCGGGGAGCCGCGCATCACCATCGGGTTTGCCGGGCTCAACGCGGACGGCACGCGCTGCTGGTCGACCAAGACCATGACTCTGGGCGAATACGCTAACTACCCCTGGAGCGAGGACGAGATCGACCTCGATGGCTGACATCAGGGATGCCTACGGGCACTTCGTCGACTGCCAGTGGCCGCTGGCCGACAGCTTCAACGCGCCGCCGCCCTACCGCTGGCCCAAGAGCCTCGGGCCGGTCCTGATCTGGGCCTGGAAGGCGTTTCGCAACCGCGTGATCGCGCAGGGCTCGAACGGGGGCCGCGAGTCGCTCGTGGAGGCTGCCCGCTGGCTCAAGATGCTGCTGCGCTCGGTCCGCGCCGGCGACGAAGAGGTCGCGAGGTACTACCCCTGGCTCACGAAGCTCGGAGCCGAGATGTGTGCGGCGCGGCTCTCGTGGACCCGGCGCTACTGGGGCGCGTGCACGGACGATGATCGCGCGTGGGCGCGGCGAATCGACCCAACATGCGGGCCGCTAGAACCGCCGGCGCTCGCAGCGATGAAGCGCGCCCTTGGGCTGCGCTCCGGCCTGTACCGGGTCACGCATGGCGACGACGGCGAGAGGCTCGAGGTCCCGGAGCTCCGCATGGGCTGGATCGCCTGGCCCAAGTCGCTCGATGAGCCCGCGGTTGCCGCCGCCGCGCAGCGCACGGTGGGTCATTGCCGGCCTGTCCCCGGAGGTGCGTAGGTTGGATCGGGAGCAAGAGGCGCGTGAGCGCGACTCGTTCGCGATCATCAGGCGCGACGAAGATGCTGGCGTGGCGAGGCGCAGTCGAGTGGGGCTGGATCATCGGCCCCGCGGCCTAGATCCGATCGAGCGCCTTGCCGCGGCCTTCGTCGAGACCGAGATCCGCAACGGGCGCCTTCGGACGGACCAAGAGATCCAGATGGTCCGCTGCTACGGAGACGCGCTCGAGCTGTACCACCGCGAGCTCGAGGCTTCCGAGGGTGGGCAGAACGGCACGATGGTCGAGGTTCGAGACCACATGCTGCCCGTGGACCTGCTGACCGAGTACGTCGATGGACAACCGCGAGCTGTGCCGCTGCGCGTCGTGTCCGTAACCTTTCCCCCGAGCCTGACTCCATGACGAAGTCCAGAGACGAAGACGACGATCTGATGGCCGCCGTTGACCGGCCTGTCGCGGCGCCCAAGCGGCGGCGCTCAAAGGCTGAGATCGCCGTGCGGGCGATCCGCGCGTGCCGCAACGACGAGGTCGGCGACCTGGCTGCGCTGCTCGTGCAAGACGCCCGGGGACTCGCGCTCGATCTGAGGGTCGCGCTCGACCGAACCTTGCGCCACAGCCCCACGTAAGGTAGCCCGAAGGCCGCGTGGTCGCGGCCGTCTACACGCCCTACGGCGATGGGGCCCAGATTTTTGGCTGGCTCAACGGGTCTGTCCCGGTGCCAGACGAAGCCCTCTTTGAGGGCGTGACCAAGTGCGGGAAGACCCGCATGGTCGCCGAGTGGTTCAAGGCGTTCGCCTCGATGTACCCGAGGTCGAAGAGCCTCGTGCTCCGCAAGACGAAGACGAGCCTCGTTGACGCCTGGCAGGACATCTTCGAGAACCAGGTGCTCGGGCCCGGTCACCCCGCGCTGCGGACGGGCGGCCAGGGCGAGGACCGGCGCCGCTACAAGCATCCCTCGCTGGGCGGCGAGATCGTGCTCGGCGGCATGGGCTCGGGCGATCAGACCCGCAAGCTCTTCTCGACCAACTACGACGCGGTCTACGTCAACGAGTGCCAGGAGCTCACGAAGGAGGAGTGGGAGAGCCTGATCCGCGCGACCTTCGGCCGGCCGCGGGGCGAAGGCTACCCGCCCTTCCGGATCCTGTTCGGGGACTGCAACCCGGAGGACGAGTACCACTGGGCGAACCAGCGCTGCATCCAGGGGCGAATGCACCGGATCGTCGGCCGCTTCTGGGACAACCCGCGGCTCTACAACCACGAGGAGGGTCGCTGGACCGAGGAGGGCGTCGAGTTCCTCCGGATCGCGCGCCGCAGCATGACCGGCGCGCGCCTGCAGCGGCTCTTCTACGGCCGGTGGGTCTCCTCCGAGGGGCAGGTCTGGGAGGGGTGGGACCCGCAGGTGCACATGCTCACCGGAGCGGTCGTCAAGGAGGCCGACGGGCACTTCCTGTACATCTACGACGCCGGGTGGGCGCAGGCTGACGGGACGCCCGCGCGGGTCCATCTCCAGCACTTCATCGGCACACAGGACTGCGGATACCCGAGCCCTGGCGTCGGCCAGGTCTGGGGTTTCGACGAACAATGGCGGGCCTACATGGTGGCCGAGGTCTACCGGACCAAGGACCACGAGTGGTGGGCCGAGCGCTGGGCGGAGCTCGCGGAAGAGTTCCCGCTGCACGCCTGCTTCATCGACCACGACCACGCCTGGGCGCACACCTTCAACACCAAGGTCCGCCGCAAGGGCTACGACGGCGCCCCGCTCTTCCGGTTCACCGACAAGGTCCGCAAGGGCTCGCCCGGCCAGAAGGAGAAGGCCGGCATCGACCAGATCCGGGTGATGATGCGGCCCAAGGTCGACGGCAGCCGCGGGCTCTACCTGCTGCGCGACTGCCTGCGGTTCGGCCGCGAGCAGCGCTTGATCGACGAGTCGCGCCCCTGGGCGACACACCAGGAGTTCTCCGGCTACTGCTACCCGGTCCGGGAGGACGGCAAGCCGATCAAGGACGAGCCGATCAAGGTCAACGACCACGGCTGCGACGCGATGCGGATGATGGGGGTCTACTGGCGGGACCACGTCGGCTTCGAGCAGTCGGCCGAACTCGAGCGCCGACCGGACCCCTCTTGGGGGCCGCGGAGCTACGGGGTCCGGCTCCGCCACGCCGAGGTACTTGGAAACACGGCCCGCCGCATCTACCGTGGGAAGGCGTGGCGGAACGGTCGGCTGGTCGACGCGCCGCCCACCCCCGGACAGTCGATGTGGAGGAACCTCTGATGCCGAAGGGATCGAAGAGCGGCTACTCGAGCAAGCCCTGTGGGAGCGGAGCGGCGCCCGGCGGCGGGGCTGGCAAGCGAGCCGCGATCCGCGGCAACGCATCCGGGATGCGCGCCCCCTCGACCGCCAAGAAGGCGACCCGTCCGGCCGGGGCCCGCAAGCGGTAGCTCCGATGGCGGTCAAGCGCGCGCCGCGGCGGGACCTGGTCGACCCCGAGGCGGAACACCAGGCCCAGGTCCAGAAGGCCATCGAGCAGGCCGAGGCGGCCGCGTCCGGCCGCGAGGAACTCGTTCGGCTCGGCACGCCAACCTTCGACCGCATGGTCGTTCAGGAGCTTCCGCCCGAAGAGCTCACCGCCGGCAAGATTTTCCTGCCGCCGAGCGCCCAGAAGGCGCGGAACGCCGGGCCGCGCGGCAACCCGATTCGCGGGCGGGTTCTCGTGCTCGGGCCAGGCATGGTCCTCGAGAGCGGAGACGTGCTCGACGTCTTCGCTCACAACGGGATCCGGGTTGGCTCGGTGGTGACTTGGCACGAGTTCGGAGGCACCTGCATCGACCGCGGCCTCGGGCTGCACGTCGTCAGCGCGCAAGACACGATCTACGTCGAGAGCGACGACTGGGAGCCGGAAGCGTCTCTGGACGAGGCTTGCGACGAGGAGGGCTAGGTGCTCGACGTCTCCCCCGCCAACTTGAGGTCCGAGCTGGAGAGCGCCAGGCGGCTCCGCTCGGCACGCCTGTCGACGTGGGACGACATGATCAGGGACTACCACGGCCCCGCGTTCGACGCAGGCGCGAGCGGCTACATCCAGGAGAACACCGCCTTCGAGGTGATCTCGAACCTCAATCCGCAGATCGTCTTCTCGAACCCGCGCATCAACCTCTCCTCGCGCCGGCCGGACTACCAGCGCGACACGGTCGTTGCCCTCGAGGCCGCCGGCAATCGCTGGATCGAGGACACCAACCCGCGGGAGCTCTACGAGGAAATCTGTGTCGACTGGGACTTCGCCTACGGCGTGATCCACACCGCGCCCGCTGCCGTGCCCGGGCTCGGCCGCGACGTGGACGACCCGATTCACCGCCCAAGCTCGACGCGCATCAGCCCAAAGGACTACCTCGCCGACCCGCGCGCGCGGACGTTCCGCGCGGCGCGCTGGATGGCCCACCCCGTCGCCGAGGACCGGGACGACCTGTACGAGCGCGCGAAGCGCGAGAACGATGAAGCTGCCAAGCAGGGGCTTCCTCGCCCGTGGAACTTGGCCGCCATCCTCGCCATGAACGAGGGTGAGGGGGAGGACGAGCGCGCGAGCGACCCGCAGGCGCAGCACGGGCCGGCGCGCAAGACGGTCACCTACTACCCAGTGTGGGTCCCCGAGGCCAAGATCCCCGAGGACTACAGCCCGTCCGAGTACCACGGGATGATCTTCTACGTCACCCTCTCGGACCCCTCGCGCGATGGGCGCGGCCGCTTCCGCAAGCGCAGCGAGGAGGACGCAGGCTTCATCCGCCGCCCCGAGCCGTTCTACGGCCCGCGCTGGGGCCCCTACGCCTTCTTCAAGGCGTACCCCGTTCCGGACCGCCAGCACCCGCTCGCGATCATCCCGGCCAACTGGGGCAACCACCTGGCGCTCAACCGCCAAGCCGACGCGAACCTGGCCGCGAACGAGCGCCGCAAGAAGCTGGCCTTCGTCGACGACCTCGACGTCGACATTCAGCAGAAGGTCGAGGAGGCGCCGGACGGCTCGGTCGTGCCGGCGAAGATGTCGAGCGTCCGTGACGGCATCAGGGAGGTCGAGCTGGGCGGCGCGACCGACACGGGCCTGCGCGCCCAAGCCATCGCGCTGGACACCCGCAACCGCGGCATCGGGCTCGCCGACGCCATCAAGGGTTCGCCCGACCCCGGCGTCTCCGCGACGGCCGACGTGATCGCCGAGCGGTCGATGAACCGCAAGGTCGCCCACCTGCAAATGAAGTTCCAGGTCGACGGCGTGGCGATGCACATGAAGACGGTGCTCTGGTACATCCACAACGACGACCGCACCGTCATCTTCCTCGGCTCTCGATCGAAGGACGTCGGGATGCAGGAGGCCGTGTGGGTTGGTGGGTACGGGCCCGGCCAGCACGCTCGAGTCGCCTCCGAGTTCCCGGAGCTGGAGATCGGAGAGGAGCCCGAGGAAGACGAAGAGGGCTACCAGCGCTACATCTCCGAGTTCGACCTGCTCGAGGTCGTGGTCGAGCCCTACTCGATGCAGCGCACGGACGACCCGGCGATGCAGCAGCGCGCGATGGCGGCCATGAACATCGTGATCCAGGTCGCGCCGATGATCGTCCAGTTTCCGTGGATGGACTGGCAAACGGTTCTCGACCGGCTCGGCGACTCGATGAACTGGCCGGACTTCGGCAGCCTCGTGAAGTGGGGCCTGGCGCACCAGGTCGCCGACATGATGTTGCAGGCTCCGGAGGGCACCTCGGCGCAGCCGGCTCCGAAGTCGCGCGGCGCGGTTCGCATGGCGGGCGACGTCGGCGCTCCGAGCCCCGGGCTGAGGCTCGTCCGCTCCGAGCCGGCCGCCCGTCCGTTCCAAATGGCGGCAAGGGGAGCCTAGATGCCCAAGGTAGACGTGGCTCGCGCGCCCGCGCTGCGCGTGGTGGTTGCTGGACTGCCCTACAGCGGCAACCGGTTGGTGAAGGGCCTCGTCGAGAAGGCCGGGCTCAGGGCTCGGATCTTCCACGGCGGCGGGATCGCCAACCTGCGCGGCCCGCGCGTGATGGGCTACAGCGGCCCCCAGTACCGGGCGATCATCCCGGTTCGCGAGCGCTCCGCGTGGCTTGCTTCGTGCCGCGCACACGACCGCGCCGGTCCGGTCGTGCGCATCGACGAGGACCGCTGCCGACAGGACGTCTTCGAGGAGGTCACTCAGGCGCAGATCCCCATTCGGCTCGTGAGCTACGAGTCGATCGTCGCCGACCCGATCGCAACCGGGACGGACCTCTGGCGGTTCATCGGCGCAGAGCCGCCTGTTGACGCCTGCGCCGAGGACCTGTGGGGGGTTGGCGTCTTCGACGGCAATGCCAAGTACCGGCCGCCCGTTCCGTCGTGAGCAACCGGCGTCGATTCGTGGTTCGTGGCGGCCAGGTCGTCGAGGTCACCGGCGAGGAGCGGGGTGCCGGCGAGCGGATCGAGATCCGCGTTGTCGACGATGCGCACGTCAGCCACGCGCTGCCCAGGCGCCGGGACATGGCCCGCTATGGCCTGAGTTGGCACAAGTACGACGGCCCTGGCCCGTTCGCCAAGCCGCGCTTCGACACCAACAACGACGTCCGGGAGTTCCAGCGTCGGAACCCGATGGGGTTTGCACGCGAGTAGCCAGAATGGTACGGGTCTAGGACCATGCCGCCGAAGAAGGCCCCGAGGCGCAACCCGCGAACGGATCCCGGCTCCAACGGGTCTGCACCGCGTGATTCGGGCGGAAAGTTCCTGCCCGGCACCCCCTCCTCGAGCCAGGGAGCGACGAGCACGTTGCCTCCGGGCTTCTCGCTGGCCAAGCCTCCGGTCGTTGAGCGCCCGCGGCTGCCCGCCGGCTCGCACGTCGTCTCGGGCGGGCACGAGAACCAAGAGCCCTTCCGGGCCAGGGCGAGCGACGAGGGTGCGCAGACCCCGGAGGCGGGCGCCGCTCGCGAGCGCGGAGACGCGGTGCTGACGGAGCTCTTCCAGAAGTACGAGGGCGGTCCGGACGGTGCAGGGCTCGCGGGATCCGGCAACTCCGCTCCGTCCTCGAACGGTCGCCCCTACGGGGACTACCAGCACGGAGAGCTGCCGCCCGCGGAGCGTCAGCAGCAGACCACGGTCGAGGAGGATGGTGAGCTGGCGTCGGACGACGCCGCGCTCCTGCTCGAACCGATCATCATGCCCGGGAGCGATCCGGCAGGCGCCGGCACGCCGCTCTCGGACTACCCCGACTCGTTTCAGGATCCGGACTCGCTCCCGCTCAACGCGGAAGTGATGGCCCGGCACGCCCTGCTGCGCTCGGGTTTCTTGCCGTCGGAAGTCGACGCGATGGATCCGGACGACCTCGTTCAGCGAGGGATGGCCCGGCACGAAGCGTTGGCTCGAGACGACGACGCCCGTCGTCGTCTTCGTCTTGGCGAGCCCCCGGCCGCCTCGGGTGCGCCTCAGGTGTCCTCGGATCCGGCACAGGCCGGCACGCCCGAGGAGCAACTGAACGCGCTGCTCGAGCCGCTGATGGAGCCGCTGGGCGAGGAGGGCGTGGGCGCCGTGAGGAAGGTGCTCGACCTGATCGTGAAGCCCCTTCGTGACGAGGTCGCATCGCTCAAGAGCGGCGCGCAGCGTGACACGAAAGCGCGGATCGAGCAGCTCGTGGCCAACTCGCGGAAGAGGTGGGTGGAGCGTTTCCCCCAGCTCAAGAACGGCAGGATCGCCGGGCAAGTTCAGGCCCGCATGGCCTTCCTCGCCAAGGACCCGACCTTCATGGTGAAGGGGCTCCCCGATCAGGAGATCGCGGACCGCATCATGCTCTCGGCGTGCCTTGGCTTCGGCCTGCAAGACGCTGGACGCTCGCGCAAGACTGCCGCCGCCCAAGAAACCCGCCGCAGGAAGGCCGCAGGAACGCAGCCAGTGACCCGAGTCCAGAAGGGCTCGCAGGCCCAGGAGTTCACCGACGAGGATCGCCAGCGAGGCATCTTCGATCGGCTGATGACTGGCGACCTGGCTGGCGCGCGCGACTTCGGCGTCCGGACGGCCGAGCGGCGCTGGTAAGGCGCCAGGAGTCCTTTCATGACGAGCGTCGGTGGGGGCGTTGCCCTCAATCTGTTCACGGAGTTCGTGAACATCACCGGACCGACCTACCTCACGCGCCCGCGCGAGGTGGTCAACGATGCCCAGAAGACCAACTACGGCACCCTCGGCTACATGCTTCGTGGCCAGGGGATGGCCGACGTCCTCCAGGGCGGCGCGGATATCCGCGACTACATCTACCTGGCTGCGGTGCGCCGCGCGCGCTCCTACAAGCCGAACCAGCGCCAGACGTACAACAACCCGCAGACGGGAACGACCTGGCGCATCGACTGGCGCTTCTTCCTGACCGACATGGTCTGGACGGACGAGGAGATCATCCTCAACGCCGGCGGGAACATGAGCCGCGAGGCCAAGTTCCAAGCCTACAAGGACCTGTACTGGCGCAAGCAGCAGGACCTCTACACCGACCAGATGAACTTCTTCGAGGAGCTCTTCTGGGCCGCGCCCAACAACGCCCAAATGGAGTCGGCGAGCGGGCAGGAAATGTTCTCGATCCCGTGCTTCATCCACGAGAACGACCTTCAGGGGACCGCGGGCGGCGTTCAAACCGCCGAGCACCCGCTCGAGTACCTCGGTGGTGCGGCCGTGACCTGGAGCACGATCGCGGGCATCAACCCGGACGTCGCCGACGGCGGCGAGAACTGGGCCAACATCGTCGTCCAGTACGGCGGGACCACCACCACCGCGCCCGCGGGCTTCCTGCCCGGGTCGCAGAACAACATCCTCTATTCGCTCGACGTGGCCTACGGCGCGACCGACTTCCGGCCGCCGCCCATGTTCCAGGAGTACTTCGAGAACCCGCAGCACCAGCAGCGGCCCGGGCCCTTCATCGCCTGCTCGCTGATCGGCAAGAGCCGGCTGATGTTCGTGTACCGGGAGTCGAAGGACGTCTGGATCGACGCGAAGGACCCGTTCTTCAACCCGACGTACGCGGGCGCCCCGATCGTCTACATCGCGCAGCTCGACACGGCGGCGATCTACGACAACGACAACCAGACCGCCCTCGTCACCGAAATCACCGCCGCTGGCGGTGGTGCCGCGAGCGCCGAGAAGATCGGTCCACGCTACTACGGCATCCAGCCGCAGTACCTCCGTCCGGTGTTCCACACCGACCGCTATTTCACCTCGCTCGGGGTGATGACGGACGTGGACCAGCCGACGACCCACGTGATGCCGGTGAACACCTACGCCAACTTGGCGCCGCGTTCGCGCAACCGGCACTTCCTCCTCTCCCCGCGGATCGACCACGTCTAGGAGCTGCCCATGTTCGGAACCAACATGCACGCTCCGATCGGGCTTCAGCCCCCGTCGGAGAACCCCGTCCCGGTCTTTGTCCGGGGCGCCGCGATGGCTGTCGGCGACGTGCTCGCCTTCGATCTCGTGCGGGCCGATGCCGCGGTCACCAACCTCACCCCGGGCGATCCCGCCTCGGGGTGGGCGAACGTGCGCGCGCCGACGGCGGCCGAGGTGCTCGGCAACGACCCGACGATCTTCTGCGTCTGCACCGAGGCGGCCGCCGACGACGGAAAGGGTCGCGTCCTCTGCCTCGGCTACATCGACGCCTTCGTGATCGCCGCGGCGGGCTCGCTTGCCATCGGCACCGACCTCGTCGTCACGACTGCCAAGAACTTCGATGTCGTCGAGGCGGCCGGGGAGACGATCGCCGCGATCGGCAACCAGGTTGTGACGACCCCGACGACGAGGACGCTCGGCAACTGCTACGTCTTCGGCTACGTCGGCATGTACAAGACCGTGGCGGCCTGATCCTTCTCACCATCAAGCCAGGAGCCCGTCCCCGCCCGCCGGGGGCGGGCTCCGTTTCCACCCAGAGAGCCCCATGACCCTCGCCGCCGCCGACATCGAGAGCTACCTCGACTTCAACATCGGGGACGGCATCCCGTCGCAAGTCGGGCTCCTCAACCTCGTGAACCAGGCGGGGACCTACCTCTGCAACATGCACCGCTGGCGCTGGCTTCAGCAGCGCCCGATGCACCTGAGCCTGCGCGCGCTGGTGACCATCAGCGGCGCGACCGTGAGCGGCACGACCCTCACCGTGGCGAACGACGAGCTCGACAACTACAGCCGGGTCATTGGCGACCGCGTCAAGATCCCGACTGGCTCGAGCTCCACGCCCGGCTTCTACGAGATCCTCGCGCACTCGGGCGACGCGCTGACCTTGCGCTCCGCGCCCGGCGATTCCGTCGGCGACGTGGGCGGCACGATCGACACCAACACGGTCGCGCTGCCGAGCGACTTCAAGGGCTTCGTCCCGGCCGGCTCGATCGAGGACAGCGACGCCGTGGTCCGCGGGGTCACCTTCGTCACGCCGACCTACCTGAACCAGCTCCGCAGCACCGCGCTCGAGGGCGGCACCGACGGGCGGATCTACGCCTGCCTCGGCTTCGCCGGCCCGACCCCGGCGCCGGCCGCTGAGCCGCGCACGCTCATCCTCGAGATCGCGCCGACCCCGACGACCAACTCCGCCAACGCCCTCACGGGCTTCTACAACGCCAAGTGGCAGCGGGCTACGGACGTCTTCCAGGTGCTCTTCCTGCCCGAGGAGCTCGAGGGCCCCTTCATCACGCTGTGCGAGCACTACGCCCGCGGCCGGCTCGAGTCGGACGAGGAGGGCCTCGGCCGCCGTCTGGCGGCGTTCGAGGCCGATCCCGACCTGATCGCGGCGAAGCGCTGGGACGGGGGCGCGCAGGCGTCCTACGGCCTGATGCGCGGGGGTGCCGCTCAGCAGGTGCGCGGGCGCCACCTTTCCGTCTGGCCCGGCTTCACCGTGAACGACCCAGCATGATGATCCATCACCTCCTCGTCGCCGCACTTCTCAGCCAACAAGAGCCAATCATGCGAGTTCCGATCGTGTGGCCCCACAAGGGGATCTCGGAGCGCTACGGCTTCACGCAGCAGCCGCCCCTCAGCGCCCGCGCAGGCCAGAACGTCGTCAACATGACGCCCGCCAGCGGACGCCTCCGCGGCGGGCAGCGTGCGGGGCTCGAGCGCTACATCGACGCCCAGGTCAACGGTGCGAATCCGCCGCTCGACCTGGGCATTGTGGTTGGCGACGACCGACTGACCACCTACGCGGAGCTCGACGAAGACGACTTCGAGCACATCTGGCGCAAGCCCGAGCCGTCGCTCTCGACCACCCAACTCCTTCAGGACCAGGTCGTCGACACCTCGGGTCGGGTCTACGTCGCCGACCGCAAGGGCTTCCACGTCTACTCGCCAGACAGTGGGGACATTCTCGACACCGTGATTGCCGAGTCGGCCGACATCAACTTCAGCACGATCGAGGTCGACGCCTTCTTCAACGTCTACTACTGCGCGCTGCGCTCGACCGCCTCGAACAGCCGGATCTACAAGTACCGGCCGCTGGTGACCGGCGGCTACAAGCTCGATTGGGAGCTCGCCGTCCGGATGCAGACCACTGGGCTCGGTGCGGGGGCCACGATCGGCACCGTCACGACGCCCGCGAAGATGGAGCTCGTCGGCGGCTCGCTCTGGGTCCTCGGGCTCGACAACAGCTCGGGCGAGGCCGAGGTGCACCGCTACGACAATCCTGCATCGAGCGCGGCCCCCTCCGGCCCTTCGGTCGCATACGGAGTCCCCGGAGGATCCAACTGGCTCGCCATCCGGCCGACGGACGGGGATGCGCTGGTCGCTTCGGACAGCGGCGTTGTCACGCGCTACGACCAGGACGGGAACCAAATCTGGCAGGTGACGCTCACCGACGACATCGAGCTCGTGCTGCTCGACTCGAGCCAGAACTTCTACGCGGTCGAGGGCTCCGGAGGCGGCACGACGATCACGGTCTACTACTACTTGGACGACGGCTCCTCGAGTCCGATCCAGAAGTGGAGCTCAACCCCGATCTCGGGCGTGGTGTCCAACCTGTTCTCGTCGACCGGCATGGGCCGCGGCGTGGTCGACCAGAACGACACGCTCTACGTTCCGATCTCGTCAAACACATCGCTCGTCGCCGCCTACGCGGTCGACGGGGCGCTGATCTTTTCCTGGCCGGACGACACGGTCACCTCAAGCGGTTTCATGGCGGCGGTCGGCGTGCCCCCCACGCTTCCGGACTACGGATCCGACCCGGTGCGGCTGGCGGAGTTCCTCTACTACGCTCAGTCCTCGCTCGGCAACCACGCGATCACGTCCTCTACGGACACCGCCCCGATCGTTCTCACGGTCGCGGACGACCTGACGAGCTGGATCCAGACGGGCGACACGATCGCGGTCTTCAACCACCTCACCAACACCAATGCCAACGGGTTTCAGGGCGTTGGGGCGATCACGTCGTCGACCATCGAGCTCGCCGGCTCGACCGCCACTGGCGGTGGCGCGGGCAGCGGCGGCACCCTTCAGCTCCAGGGCGCGATCGGCAAGATGCGGATGGTGTCGGCCACGCCCCTGAGCGGATCGACCCGTACCGCCAAGGTGCTCGCCGTCGCGGGCGGCGCCATCAAGGTCGCCAACCCTTCGGGCGGCACCTGGGACGACCCCTCCGGCGGCGGGAGCTCAAGCGCCTCTCCTGCGCTCTCCGCAGCGAGCGAGTACGTCAGCTCGGTCGACATTTTCAGCCAGCGCTTCTTCACCGACGGGGTTGGCTACGCGGTCTACGACCTGGCGACCGATACCGTGCTTCCCTACAAGGCGACGAAGGGCTCGATCGAGCCGCGCTGCAAGCTGATCGCGGCCTGGAACGGGCGCCTCGTGGTCGCGCGCTCGCCGGACGACCCGCACGGGTGGTTCATGTCGCGGTCCGGCGATCCCTACGACTACGAATACTTCCCGCGCACCGGTGAGGTCGACCCGACCACAGCCGCGGCGGGCTTCAACACCGACGCGGGCCGCGTGCCGGACATCATCAACGGCCTGATCCCCTGGAACGACCAGCTCCTCTTCTTCATGGGGGATCGCTCGGTCTGGCGCATGACGGGCGACCCGATGGACAACGGCCGGATCGACAACGTCTCGCAGACGATCGGGATGGCCTTCGGCAGCGCGTGGGCGCGCGACGCGCGCGGCCTGATCTACTTCTTCTCGAGCGAGGCCGGCGTGTACCGCATGGCCCCGAACTCCGCCCCTGAGCGGATCTCCGTGGGCTGGATCGAGGAGCGGCTGCGCGACGTCAATCTGACCGCCCGCTTCGCCAAGCTCTCGTGGAACTACGTCCGCGACGGGCTCGACATCTTCATCACGGCGCGCGACGGCGCGGGCGGCACGCGGCAGGAGCACTACTTCTGGGAGGGCCTAACGGGCTCCTGGTGGCCCGTGACCTACGCGACCACGGACCTCGAGCCGACCGCCGTAATGGTTCTCGACGGCGACGCCCCGGAGGACCGAGTCCGGCTCACGGCCCACGAGGATGGGTACGTGCGCACCCAGGCCGACGACTCGCGGGACGACGACGGAATCGCCATTCACTCGTACGTCATCATGGGGCCTTTCACCCTGCCCAGTGCGGAACGGGCGCTGCGGCTCTTGCACGCGCAGATCACGCTCGCCACCGAGCTCCCCGGGGGCGCGTACTGGAAGCTCTACGCGACCGACCGCGCCGACGTGCTCGGCCCTCCCGTTCGGCAGGGCCACCTGTCGCCCGGGCGCAGCCCGCGCATCCAGGAAATGCGCTGCAAGGGGCAGTACTTCTTCCTCGAGCTCGGCAACAGCGCGCCCGGCTGCTCGTGGGCCTTTGAGGACGGGCTGCTCAACTTCGCGGGGGCCGGAAGGACGCGCTCCGACTACTGATGGCCCAGCGCTCGAATCGTCGCATCGGACGCCGCGGCGTCGGCCGGCCGAACCAGAGCCTCGGGGCCCAGGATCCGACGATCCTGCGGACCCTCGGGGCTGATCGCGGCGGCAACTACGACTTCCCGATCCGGGTCCGAGCCGAGCGCGGCCGGGCGGGCGTCGTCGAGCTGGTGCACACGGGCGACGTCGACGAAGAGGTCGGCCTGGTCGTGGTGCGCCGCTTCGCCATGAACGTCGGCGACGGCTCGGCGACCGTCTTTGACGTGCCGCACGGCCTCGGCACGATGGACCTGGTCGGGGTGGTCGTGTACGAGGTCAGCTCGGGAGACTTCTACGACGTGAGCGCCCTGACCGTCACGGCCATCGGCCCGAGCACCTTGCGGATCGACTTCGGCGGAACGACCCCGACGCTCAACCAGTACCGCGTGGTGGTGACGGGATGATCCGCCGAGCCAAGACGTCCGAGGAGGTTCGCGCGCTGCTGCCGCTGGCGCGCGCGTTCACGTCGCGGCCCGAGGTGGTCGCCGGTCTCGACGAGGAGATGTGGGTCAAGCTCTGGTCGCTTCGTGTGTGCGACGAGAAGGCCGCGATCTTCTACGAGGAAGGTCCGGACGGACCGATCGGGACGATCGCCGGGATGCTCGGCCACAGCGCCCTCGATGGGGTGATGGAGGCTCAGGAGTCGTTCTGGTTCGTCGACCCGAACCATCGCGGCAACGGTCTCATGCTGCTCGACCACTACGAGGGTTGGGCCAGGGCGATGGGCGCGCGCCGGCTTTGGATGATGCGCCTCGACGGCCTTCGAGAGCGAGCTCTCGACGGGCTCTACCTGCGCCGCGGCTACCGGCCGACCGAGCGCGTGTTTTGCATGGAGGTTTCGCCGTGAGCGAGTTCGTCAAGGATGTCTTGGATCCCCTCGACCTCTTTGGTAGCGACGCCGCCAAAGAGGCGCAGGGCAAGAACGAGAAGAACGTCCAGGGCGGCTTGAAGGCCATTCGGTCTGGCTACGGCCAGGCGCTCGACGTGACGCGATCGGGGCTCTCCTCGATCCTCTCCGACATCGAGGGCCTCGGTGAGTCCAGTCGGCAGGGCGCTCGCGACGCCTACGACCAGTCGGTCGGCGGCTACCGCCAGACCGCGCTGGGGCGCGGGCTCTCGAGCTCGACGGTCGCCGAGAGCTACACGCAGGGCGCGCGCTCGAGGCTCGTGAGTGACTTGGCCTCGATCAACGAGGGGCTCTCGCGGCTGCGATCGGACGTGCGCTTCCAGGGGCTCGGCCTCGAGACCGGGCTCTTGACCGGACAGGCCAACGCCGAAGCCGGGTTCCGCTCGGGGAACCAGTACGTCGCTCCGCCGAGCTTCCTCCAGCAGCTTGGCGGCGCGGGGGGGGTGGCGAGCGCGCTGGCTGCCTTCAGCGACGCGCGCCTCAAGCGCGGCTTGCGTCCGGTCGGTCGTGTCGGGCGCCACACCCTGTACGAGTGGACGTGGCCGAGCGGCGCCCCCGGTCGCGGGGTGCTGGCGCAGGAGGTCGAGCGCTGCCAGCCGGAGGCGGTCTCGTTCGTTGGCGGGTTCCGGGTCGTCAACTACGGGGAGCTGTAGCAGATGGTCGTGATCGAGCTCGCCGGATCCCCCGCTGCGCGCGTTGCTGCCGGCATTGGAACGGTGCTCGGCGGAGTCGGGCAGTACAAGCAGCAGCAGGCCGAGGAGGCTCGCCGGCAGGAAGAGGTCAAGCTGGCCCAGCGCCGAATGGAGCTGATGGAGGCTGAGCACGCCGGGCGGGAGAAGGAGCGCGATCAGCTTCTTCGGAATCGCCAGGCGCAAATGACCCAGCAAGAGCTCGAGTTCCGCGGGATCGGCACGCCCGCTGGAGTCCAGGGGACCTTCGAGCGCGAGGTCGGCCAAGGACTCGCGCGGGGCGGTGGCGTCGGGCCGCAAGCCCTGGCCGAGGCCGGCGCGGCAACCATTCGCCGCGACCAGAGGATGCAGGACCTCCAGAGAGTCTTCTCCGGCATGTCCCCGGAGCTGCAACGCGAGGCCCTCCGTCAGGGCCAGCTCGCCCAGCGCGAGGCGGCCATGCAGGACTACGCGAGGGGCTTGCTCAAGAAGGTCCGGATGATGGACCGGGCCCAGGACGTGATGCAGGGCACCGAGGAGGTTCTCGGCCCGATCGCTGATCAGATCCAGTCGTTCGTCGACAACCCGGGGGCGATGGGGCCCGAGGGCTTCCGGGCGGTGCTCGCGGCGGAGCAGGCTGTCGAGCAGCTCAAGGAAGAGCGCATCGCCGACCAGATCCGCCAGCAGGGCGCGGACGACATCGAGCAGCAGCTCCTCTCGCTCGCCGGAGAAAACCCGGCCATGAAGCGCCTCGCGCGCACGATCGCCACGCGCAACAGGTACGGCGACTTCGAGACTCCGGCCAAGGCGCTCGGCGCCTTCCTGTCCGAGTGGAGTCCGCAGGCGTTCGAGGCCGGCAAGGAGGCTTCGGCGCAGCGCGCCGCTCAAGAGCGCATGGACCGTGCCTACCGAGATGGAGCGCGGGCCCTGAGTCGTCGCGACCCGTACACGGGCGAGACGATCCTTCCGACCAGGGAGGAGATCGAGCGCTATGTCGCGCTGACCGCGGCCCCAACCGCCCATCAGCAGCAGTCGCCGCAGAGCCCTGGCGGCAGCGCCGCGGAGCTCGGCGCGGCCGCGGCGGGAGGTGCGGTCGAGGACGCACGTCAGGGGCAGCCAGTCGGAAGCGCTCCGACCGGGCCGTCCGCCGCGGAGCTCGGCGCGGCCGCGGCGGGGGGCGCGGTCGAGGACGCGCGCCAACCGAAGAAGCGCGCGGGCAAGCTCGCGCAGCGTGACCTCGACGGCATGGTCGAGGCTCGCCGTCGGGGTCAGCTTGACCCCGAGGTCGTGAACAGCCTGTCGGACGAGGACTACGAGCGGCTCAAGGCTGCGGTGAAGGCGGCCGCGAAGAAGAAGGACGGCATCAGAAAGAGCGGTCCGGGTGCGGCTGGAGGCGGCGAGTTTCCGGACGT
Source organism: uncultured bacterium (assembly GCA_902826945.1). The sequence goes on from CADEGS010000011.1 coordinate 24,700, forward strand.
GATGCGCTGAGCCCCGATGTCGACTCGGATGCAAGAGCTGGCCGCCCTCGACGGCGACCGCATGGCGGAGCTCGCGGCCCTGGACGAAGAGCCGCCGGTCGACCGCATGGCGGAGCTCGCCGAGGCCGCGGGGGAGAACACGCTCGCCGGGCAGTTCTTCGGGGCCCCGCAGAACTTGGCCCGAGGGGCGCTCCAGTCGGTAGGTGGCGGGCTCGCGGCGCTGGGGGCCGTCGGTGAGAAGGTCACCGGCCGCAGGCCCTTGGCCGCGGACCTCGCGGAGTCCGTGCTCGAGGCCGCTCCGGCTCAGGTCGGCACGGGCCTCGCCCCGGAGATCGTCTCGGCGCTCGGATCGAGCGGCGTCTTCGCGCTCGCCGCGCCGATCGGCGGCACGCTCGGGGTTGCGGCCGCGGGCGCGCTCGCCAACGGCGGCTCGGAGTACCTGACCCAGAAGGCGCGCGACCCGGAGGACGACGCGAAGGCATGGCGCGCGCTGCTCTGGGGGGGCGCGGCCGGCACGCTCGAGGCGCTGCCCATCGGCCGCCAGGTCGATCGCGCGATCGGGCCCATCTCGCGCGTCCTCGGCGCGGTGAACGAGCGCACGGGGGGGCGGGTCTTCCGGGCCCTGCTGACGGACCTCACGCGCGAGGGCGCCGAAGAGGCCCTGACGGAGGGCGCGCAGAGCGCCATGAGCGAGGTGCTGGCCCGGAACCTCTCCGGCGACGAGCTGCCCATGCTCGAGGCCGCCCTGGCCGTGCTGCAGGACGATGAGGCCCTGGTCCGAATCGGGCGCGCGGCCGGGGTGGGCGCCGCCGCGGGCGGCGTGGCCTCGGTCCTCGGCACCGCGGTCCAGCAGGCCCGCGTCCAAGAGACCTTGAGGGATGTCCGTGGACGCCGCGCCGAATCCGAGGAAGCCCAGAAGAAGCCGGCCAAGGCGCCGACGGGCGAGGTTGGGGTAAACACTGACGTTCAGGGGGCTCGCGAGCTCGTCGAGCTGGCCGCTGGGGCGCAACAGGCGCGCGGTGAGGCGGAGCGCGCCCAGGGGCGCCAGGAAGCGCTCCAGGAGGAGCAGGCGGCCGCCACTGGCCAGGAGGGCTCGCCGGCCGCGCCTTCGGTTGCCGCGACGCCAGAGCCCTTCCTGAGCCAGGAGGAGCACGACGTCGCGGATCTCCGTCGCCAGGGTCGCTCAGAGGAGTACCTGCTCGGCCGCCGGGAGAGCGGGATCTACGAGGAGGAGGAGGTCACTGGCTGGCAGAAGTCCTTTCACCGGGTGAAGACCGCGAAGCGGGCGGCCGAGCACGTGCGCCGAACCGGCCAGCCGGCCACCTACGCGGAGATCGACCTGCGGAACCTGGGCGGGCTCAACGCGGAGTTCGGCCACCAGGGGGCCAACCGGCACTTCCGGGCCATCGCCGACATCGTGCGAGCTGAGCTCGAGGTGGTTGCGCCGGACGCGCAGCTCTTTCGGCACGGCGGCGACGAGGTCTCGGCCATCGTGGTCGGCCTCGAGTCCGCCCAGGTCGAGGAGGCGCTGTCTCGGGCCCAGGCTATCGTGGACGAGTACGTGGCCGCGGAGGGCCTCGAGGCCCTGCCGCACACCAAGGAAGGCCGGGAGCCCGGCGTGGGCATCCACTACGGCGTGTCCGAGGTCGGGCCCGGCGAGAACCCCGAGGATTTCTTCTCGCGGGCGGACCTGCGCGTCGAAGGCAAGAAGAAGGCCAAGGGGGTTGCGGTTGAGCAGGGAAGCGAGGATGAAGCGGCTGGGGCTGTGGGACCTGGGCCCGACGGAGCAGGCGATGGAGGTCGAGCGGCGCCTGAGTCGAGCGGACCTGATCGAGGAGAAGGCGCGGCTGGCGCGGCTCCTGCGGTCGAAGCGGGACCCGGAGGCGCAGAGGCGACTGCTCGAGGTGGAGGCCCTGCTCAGCTCGCTCGACGAGAAGAGGCCGAGCTCTTCGGGATCGAAGAGCGAGAAGTCGACGAGGCCCGACGCGCCGCCGGGCGGGAGCTCGGGGGCGGGTCTGCCGTCCAGCCCAACCTGATCGACGTCCAGAAGGGCGACGTCCCGGGCCAGACGTCCCTGATCGACCTGGAGGACGCGCGCCGGGAGCAGGGGCCCGTCGAGCGCGATCGTGACCAAGAGGAGGCGGAGCGCGAGGTGAGGCGGCTTGAGCAGGCCATCAAGCGGCACCGCCGGAAGATGGAGAGCCGTGGCGCGATGGTGCCGCCCCCGATCCGGGCCGAGCAGCAGGCGCACCTGGAGAAGCTCAAGCGCCAGCTCGACGAGGCGCGGACCGCCGCCACCCCGCCGGCGGCCGGCCCGGACCGGCCGCCCCCCACTGGGGCGGAGCTCGAGGCGCGGGCTGGGAAGCGGGCTCCGTCGGTCGAAGAGCAGCGCGAGGCGCTGAAGCGGCGCGAGGCCGCCAGGAAGGCCCAGGCGGCCCGCCAGGAGCGCTACCGGACCAGCGACCTGCGGACCTTCGTGCGCTCGCTGGGGGGGCTGCGGGACAAGTCCTTGGCTGGCGAGCTTCGAGGGCTGAACGAGACGATCGGGAAGCTGCCCAAGGCTCCGGGGCTCTGGAGTCTCGTCCAGCGGCGCACCGACCGCGGCATCACGGTCGCGCAGGCGATCGAAGCCTCCATCGAGGCCGGCTTCTTCCCGGGCGGGACCCAGGGGGTCGGCGCGCAGGAGGTCGGCGCGCGCGAGTTCCTCGCGGCCCTTGAGGCCGACATGCGCCACCCCGAGGCGCTCGAGGCCGCGGTCCAGACGGAGGGCCAGCGGCGTGAGGAGACCGAGGCGGCGCGTCTCCAGGCGGCGGCCGAAGAGGCCGGGATGGACGTCGAGGAGTTCCTGCGGTTCATGTCGCGCGGCGACCCGGGGCTCGAGGCCGAGGCGCGGGCCGCCGGCTTCGGCGACGACGTCGATGGCTACCTCGCGCACCTGGCCTGGCTCGAGGAGGGCGACGCGAACCCCCAGGACCCCGAGCGCACCCCGACCACCTGGCAGACGATCCCGCCGGCCGACCCGCTGAAACGGCCGCGGCACCGCTACGCCGGCCGCCCGATCGGCGACCGGCTGACCGGCAACCTGGAGGCCCCGCCGGAGCCGGGCAAGCCGGTCTCGGCGCCCGAGGTGATCCAGTCGCTCGCGCGCATCGTCGCGGCCGCCGGCCGGACGGTCCCGATCCGCTGGGGCCGCATGGGCCAGTCGGGCGCGCGCGGGCACTTCGAGGTGCAGCCCGAGGTGATCCGGGTGAAGGTGGCGAACAACATCGCCACGTCGACCCACGAGGTCGGGCACGCGCTCGAGAAGGCCGTCTTCGGGTGGAACCGCGGCGGCCCGTGGAAGAAGCCCGTCGCCGGCTCGAAGATGCAGGCCGAGCTCGCGCGCCTCGGCCGGCGCCTCTACGGCAACACGAAGCCGGCCGCGGGCTACAAGCGGGAGGGCTGGGCCGAGTTCGTCCGCATGTGGGTCACGCGCGACCTGGTCGACCCGCGCGGCGGGGGCAAAGAGTTCGTCCGCACGCGCGACGATCTCAGCGGCGGGGACGCCGACGCGGAGAGCCTGGGCGAGCTCGCGCCGCTCACGCTGGCCTGGTTCGAGCAGGAGTTCCTGCCCGCGCACCCGAAGGTTCGGGAGGCGTTCGACGAGGCGCGGGGGGCCTCGGACCGGTGGCGCGAGCAGGGATCGCGCGCACGCGCCGAGCAGTCGATCGTGCCTGTGCCCTCGCGCCTTGAGCGGGCAATCGACCAGATCAAGTCTGCGGCTACGGTCGAGGCGTGGTTTGAGGCCGGCGACTCGCTGCGAAAGCTCTCGCGGCTCGCGGCGCGGAACACGGGCCAAGAGCTCGCGCCAGAGGAGGACCCCTTCTTCCTCTTCCAGGCGTACCGCATGACGCACGACTCCCGGGTCGAGACGATGGCGACGCAGGGAATGATCGACCTGGCCGGCAACCAGGTCGGCCCTTCGCTGCGCCAGGCGCTCGCCTCGGTCGAGGGTCGGATGGACGACTTCCGGCTCTACCTATGGGCTCAGCAGTCGATGCTCTACTGGAAGCATCGCACCAAGAAGTGGGGCGAGGGACGCAACCCCGGCCTCTCACAGCAGGACGCGCGTCAACTCCTCACGGAGCTCGACCAGCCCGGCTTCGCCCAGGCGGCCGTGATGCTCATGGAGTGGCACGAGGGCGTGCTCAACTACGCCGCGCAGGCGTCCACGACCTTCCGGCGCGTTGTCGATCGCGTGCGCCAGTCGCACCCCGGCTACCTGATGCCGCTCCAGCGCGAGTTCGAGCAGCTCGACTCCATGTGGATCGACCGCCAGGCGAAGGGCTCGGGCGGCCCGTTGCAGCGCATGAAGGGCTCGGGCCGCCGCATCAAGGATCCCTTCCCGGTCATGCTCTCGAACGCGCGCGCGCTGCTCCTCAAGGCCCACCAGCGCCGCGTGCTCGAGGAGGTGATCCGGCTGCAAAGCAGGGTCGAGGGCCTCGGGTCGATGGTCGTGAAGGTCCCGCCGAGCCGCGTGCCGGCGGCCACGGTCGGAGTCGAGCGGCTCTCGAAGGAGCTCCACCGCAAATTCGGCCTGATCCCGGTGTCCCAGGAGCAGCTCGCCGAGGGCGAGGTCGACGTCGACGAGGCGATCGACGCGCTCGAGGAGCTCGCGGGCGAGACCATGACCTTCTTCGGCGATGCCCCGCCGCCGAACGGCGACAACCCGGTGCTGCCCTACTGGAACGGGAGCAAGGTTGAATACTACGAGGTCGACGGGAGCCTGTTCCGGGTGCTGTCTGGCATGGACCCCTACCGGCTTCCGGGCCTGGCGGACCTGCTCCTTGGCGGGCCGGCGCGCACCTTCAGATTGGGCACGACCGGTCTGCGCGCGAGCTTCGGGCTCGTCACCAACCCCGCGCGCGACTTCCAGACGCTCTACGTGAACACGCTCTCGAGCGCATCGGCCCCGCGCCTGTTCGCCGAGTGGACGCACCGCATGATCCTCGGCGGCCTCAGCCAGGTCACCGGCAAGCAGCTAGACCCCTACCGCGAGGCTGCGCTCAGGCTGGGCGTGCAGATGTCGCAGTCGCTCGGCCAAGACGTCGAGCACACCCGCCGCGCCGCGCGCCAGCTCTTCCAGGGCCGCACCGCGCGCATCCTCGACCCGCGCAACTCGCTCGACTTCTTCCGCGAGCTCTTCAACTTCCCCGAGCTCGCCAGTCGGACAGTCGAGTTCAAGGCGGTCGCCGACCAGGTGGGGTGGAAGCCCGGCCAGCCCATGACGGAGAGCCAGGCGATCCAGATGCTCTTGGCCTCGAAGCAGGTCTCGACCGACTTCACGGCAGCGGGCTCGCTCTCGCGCGCCATCAACCAGATGGTTCCGTTCCACAACGCGGCGCTGCAAGGCCCGCGCGCGCACTTCCGCGCCTATAGGCGCAAGCCGTGGAAGTTCATGCTGCGCGGAGCTCAGCTCTCGGTGGCGACCTTGCTGCTCTGGTGGCTGCACAAGGACGAGGAGTGGTACGAGGAGATGCCGTACCGGGAGCGGTTCGCTTACTGGCACTTCCCGGTCACGCTGCCGAGCGGGGAGAGGACGCTCGTGCGCATCCCGCGCGCTTTCGAGATTGGCGCGACCTTCGGTGCGCTGCCCGAGGCGTTTGCCGACGCTGTGTACCGGCAAGACCCGGCGGTCATGGGCGAGTGGATGGGGCACCTCGCGACGACGGTGACTCCGCCCGTCGTCCCAGTCCTGCCCAAGGAGGCTTTCGAGCAGGCGCTCAACAAAGACCTCTATTGGAAGACCCCCATCGTTCCCGAGGGCGAGAGACGCCTTCCAGCCGAAGAGCAGTTCAGCGAGTACACCTCCCGGATCGCGATCTTCCTCGGCGAGATGTTCGGCGTCTCCCCGCGGCGCATCGAGCACGCGGTCGGCGGGATCGCCGGAGGCGTCGGCCGAGACCTGCTCCACGTCATCGAGCCGCCCGGCGTCCGGGGCCGCGAGGCGGAGGCTGCCGACGCGATCATTCTCGGGCGCCTGTTCCAGCGCGGCGGCGAGCTCGGCTTCCGTCCGCGCTCGATTTCAAAGCTGTACGACGCCCTCGAGGAGGCTCAGATCCGTCAGTTCTCGCGCAGGCACGACGAGACCGAGCCGGAACGGCAGGCCAGGCTCCTGCTGTCGGACGCGGCGCGAGCCGTCACCGAGCTCACGAAGCTGCGCGGCCAGCTCGACGGGGTCGACGAGCGCCGCGCCCTGACGAAAGAGGCCGTGGACCTCGCGCGCGAAGCGATCGAGGCTGCGGATCGAGTGCGGCGTGGAGAGTTCTACGCTGACGAGGACAAGCGCATCCCGACCAGGGCGCAATTCCAGCGCGCTCGTCGTGAGGCCGAGCGCCGCCTAGAGGTGGAGGAGAGCCGGGAATGACGAGTGAGGACCGAATCAAGCTGACCGAGCGGATCATGAACACCCTCGGGGTTCCGAGCGCAATCTTGATCGTGCTCGGCTTCGGGGTCTGGCGGTTGGCCCAGTGGTCGAAGCCGTACATCGAGAGCGCGTTCGACGCCCACATTTCCCTGGTCAAGTCCAGCGAGCGCGCCATGCTCTCTCTGGACCAGAAAGTCGACACGCTCGTCTTGCACGACCAAAAACTGTCCGAGTCGCTGGCTGAGGTGGGCACTTCGCTCAACAGCCTCGTCACGGAGATTCGCCGAGACCGGCAGGAGTCGAGACGCCCATGAAGTTCACGTCCATCTGTGCCCCGCTTCTGCTCGCCACGGCTCTACTGACGACGGCGTGCAAGTCGAGCGGCGGCGGGTCTGGTCCCGACTGGGACGCCTGGCGGACCGAGCTGCGGCTCGCGGGCGAGACCATCGCTCGAGCGCTGGAGGCGTTCCCTGACAAGACGGGCATGTTGCTCGAGCTCGAGAGCGCGCGAAAGGATGCCTTGGTCGCGGTCGAGGCCCTTGCGGGTGGCGAAGGCTCTAGCGAGGGCCTCAAGTACCTCGAGGCGGCGGCGGAGATCGCGGCGTCCCTGACGGACGACGAGGACGTCCGACTTGCTGCGTTTGCCTTGGGCGAGGTCGTGGCGCGGATTCAGTACTACCTACTACCGGAGGTTGAACAGTGATGAACGGATTGCTGCTGCTGCTGCTGCTGCTGTGTCAGGATTGGATCGTCAGCCCTGGCGTCGCCGTCGAGACGGCCACTGGGATCGAGTTCAAGGTCGCCGACCGGGGAGAGCTCGACTTCGTGCTCGAGCGGGCGGACCCGCAGGGCGTCGTGATCGAGTGCAACGGCGCGATCGACGGGGTCTCCATCGGCCTCGGCGAGAACTACCGCCGCTTCGAGGTTGTGCGCAAGGAACCGCTCCGCGTCACGCTGGTCGCCGGCCCCGAGCACGTCTCGATCGGACCCTTGGCCTGGGGTGACAAGAAGTACCCGGGCGGCCAGGTCGAGGGCCTGGCGCTCGAGCACCTCGAGCTCCTCGGGGTCACGGTTGACGGGCGCTTCGCGCAGTCTCCGCTCGCCGGCTACATGGATGCCGAGTACGGCGACATCATCCTCGACGGAGTCACCCTGCTCTCGGAGAAGAGCAAGACGAAGTGGGGCTCGCGGATCATGGGGCGCGCGCGAACGATCGTCGTGCGGCGTTCGGTCTTCCTCGGCGGCGGCATCGAGTGGGCCCTCTACTTCGACCACCCCTGGCTCTACATCTTCATCGAGGACAGCCTCTTCCAGGACTGGGGTCGCGGCGCCGCTCAGATCGTGCACCGGACCGAGGCGTACGGAGGCAATGGCTTCCCGGCGGCGGCTGGCGACTGCGTGATCGACAGCAACGTCGCGGTCGACAACGGATGGGAGGGTGGCGGCTCGGCCCACAACTTCACCGTGACGGGCTGGCCCGAGGGCACGGTCTACTACCGGAACAACCGCACGACGTCGCGCTGGAAGTGCGGCGGCTTCATCACCTACTACGACTTCAAGCAGGGCGGGCAGAGCGGCGGCCTCATGACCGAGACCGGCTTCCAGGCCGGCCACGTCGTTTGGAAGGACAACTCGGCGCGCTATCAGAACGGCGACCGCGACGTCTTCGGCTTCGGCAGCGTCGAGCAGCTCGAGGTGCGCATGGGGCAGGTCGGCGAGACCGTCGTCTACAGCCCCAAGGCGGCCTTCGACATCGCCTGGAACGGGCTCGAGTGCGGCACCGTGATCGAGTCGCGCGTCGACCCGGTGCTCTGGAACTTGCAGACGGGCCAGGGCCCGTGGCGGGCGAACGGCCAGACGCTCTCCGCCGAGCAGGTCAAGGAGCTCTGGAGCGCGCCGCAGGTGAAGTGAAGCCCTGGGCTGCTGCTGCTGGGTAGGCTTGAAAGTTCTTAACAGCAGCAGTAGCCTTGAGGGCGGCAGGGCGGGAGCGCTCCACGGGAGCGCGGAATGAGGTCGCGCGCGCGCGAGGGGTTTTCCACAGACTTGTTGACAGGTTGTCCACGTCGCGGGGTGGGTTCTCCACAGCGCCCAGCAGTTATCAACAACCCGTGTTGATAACTACCCAGGTCGTCGGCTGACGATCCAATCGCGCCAGTCCTCGCAGCGGTGGTCGTGGACGCCCCTGTGGCACTCGAAGCAGAGAACCGCCAGGTTCTCGGGGGCGTGCGACCCGCCTCTCGAGCGCGGCAGCCGGTGATGGACCGTGATGCGGCGAGGGCTTCTTCCGCATCGCTCGCAGCAGCCCCCGGCGCGGCCGATGGCGGCCGCTCGGATCCGGGGCCAGTCGCCCCGGAGACTCCTTCCCTTTCGCAATGCGTAAGCCTACCATTCCGCCGGCATGGTGGACGACCCGTCGACGGCGCTGACAAGGGCTCGCGAGATCGTCTCCGTCGACAGCGCGGAAGCGTACCAGGCGGCGGTGCAAGCCGTTCGCGACCTGGCAGCCCTCAAGGCCCAGGTAGAGGACACCTTTCGGGCGCCGAAGGTGTCCGCTCACGCCAGCCACAAGGCGATCCTTGCGGCGGAGAAGCGACACCTCGACGCCATCGAAGCGGCTGACCGCGAGCTGCGCGAGGCGCTGCTCGTCTACGCCGACCAGGCCGAGCGCGTGGCTCGCCGAAGCACGGCCGAGTGGAGGGCCACCATGCTGCGCGACGCCGAGAGGGATCGCGTGCGTGTTGCGGCCCGGTTGCTGCAAGACGGGCAGACAGAAGACGCTCACGCCGTGCTCGGCGCCCCGCTCGAGATCGACGACCCGACGGTTGCGCCGCTGATCCCCAAGATCAAGGGAGTGTCGATCAGGCACTCGTGGCGGGCGGAGATCGTCGACCCGGAAGAGTTCCTGCGCTGGGCCGTGCAGCAGGGCCTCGGCCTCAGGTTTTTCGCGCCGACCAGCAAGGCCCTCGACCAGCTCGCGCGGGATCGCAGCGGAGAGAACCCCCCGCCGGGGCTCCGTTTCGAGAGGACCGCGAGCATTGCGATTGGAACCCGATGAGCGACCCCGTCAAGTGGACACAGAGAGTGCCTTCCAAGCCCGGCGCCTATTGGCGCCGCCGGCTCTGCCCCTGCGGGCACAACTTCCTTCCGGTCGAGGTCGTGCACCTCGAGAAGTCGAAGACGGTGTCCGGTACGCTCGCGGTGGCCGACGGGCGCGGAACAGGCATGGGTGCGGTCGTTGTCGTGGCGCCCGACCAGCAATGGATTCACGAGGCCGTCGATCTTCCGGTCGGAACGGTGGTGGACCTTGGCTGAGCTCACCATCACGCCCAGGGACATGGAGCTCCTCGCCGACACCCGCTACAAGGGCTGGGAGCAGAAGGAGCTCGAGCTCTTCCGCCGGACGTGCAACCGGGTCCAGCTCGACCCGTTCGCCGGCCAAATCATGCTGGACCGGCGCTGGCAAACCGAAAAAGGCGGCCGCGGCGGCTTCTACGTCTACAGCCCCTACACGCAGATCGACGGCTTCCGGGTGATCGCCCAGCGCACGGCGGACTACGCCGGGCAGCAGGGCCCGTGGTGGTACGAGGTCGCGCTCGATGACGAAGGAGGCGCTTCGATCGAAGGCGGCGCGTGGTGGGAAGTCTGGCCCTACATGGCGGGCCCGAAGGACGCGCGGCGCTACCCCTATGCGGCCAAGGTCGGAATCTTGCGCCGAGGCTTCAGCGAGCCACTGGTGTCGGTGGTCCGCTGGGACGCCTACGCGCAGCGGACGCGCGAGGGCGCGCTCAACCGAATCTGGGCGACGCGCGGCGACTTCCAGCTCGCCAAGTGCGCCGAGGCTCTCGGGTTGCGCAGAGCGACACCGAACCTGTTGAGCGGGCTCTACACCGTCGAGGAGATCGACGCGATTCGAGGCGAGGAGCTCGCGCGGGCTGAGGCGGACAGTGAACTCGATGCCTTCGACCACAAGGTCGATCCGGACGAGTCGGCCGCCGCCCGCGAGACGTGGATGCGGAACGTCGAGAACGCCAGGGTCGAGGACTTGCCCCAGCTCCAGCAGGACTTCGAGGAGGGCTTCGGCGAGGGCCTGTTGCCGCTGCACAAGGCCGAGGTGCTTGCCGCAATCGCCAAGCGGCTCGAGCCCGAGGGGTGACGACCGAGCTCCGGTTCTTCGTCCCGGGCAAGCCACAGACGGCCGGCTCGAAACGATCCCCGGTCCCGGGGGTCGTGATGGACGACAACCCGCGGGCGGCCGGCTGGAAGCGCACGATCGCCCAGTACGCGCTGATCAGGGTCGGGCGGCCGCTCTGGACGGGCCCGGTCGCCATGCACCTCGTCTTCCTCCTGCGCCGGCCGAAGGCTCACCACGTCGGCGGCCGGCGCGATCGGCCGCTCCGCCGCGAGGCCCCGGAGTTCCCCACGGGGAAGCCCGACACCCTCAAGCTCGCGCGGGCGGTCGAGGACGGTCTGACGGGCTTCGTGTACGTCGACGACGCCCAGATCGTGACCCAGGTCCACGAGAAGAAGTACGCCGCCCCGGACGCCGAGGAGGGCGCGCACATCACCGTCGCCCGCCTCTGCTAGGATCCCCGCCAATGGCCACCGGGGACCCCGTCTTCCAAACCCAGGAGATTTCGGCGCCCGCAACCGACTTCGCCATCGCGCGCGCCTCGAACAGCGCCAGCACGCCGGTCGCCGTCGTGCGGCTCTACGAGTTCAGTGACTCCTCGGTGCAGTACCTCGACTTCTTCTCGATCGTCGAGGGGTACGACGGCGGTGGGCTCGACATCCACCTCGCTTGGGGGCAGGTCAACGCCGGATCCGGCAACGTGCGGTGGGAGGTCGGCTTCCGGCGCCTCGAGTACGGCGTCGACGACTTCGACGCATCGCACGCCTACAGCTACGTCGGAACCACGGTTGCCGCCAACGGGACCGCGGGGGTCATCAACTTCAGTTCGATCGCGGTGCTCAACTCCGAGATCGACGGGATCGTGGATCGCGACTACTTCATCCTGCGGCTGCGCCGCAACACGGGGCACGCCGGAGACACGCTGGCGACCCAGGCGGAGCTGCACGCTCTCTGGGCGACGGAGAGCTGAGTGGCGATCCACTTCATCCCCACGCCCACGACCATCGACCCGTGGGCCAGTTCGTCCAACCTGGTCACGGGCATCGGCACCGGGGACTTCACGGTCGCCTTCTGGTTCCTGCGGACGCCGACCATCGGCGCGTCCGAGGTCAACACCTACGCTTGCGCGAACAACGACCGGCGCCCGGGCTTCATGGTGGCTCGCCTGGGATCGAACGTGCTCTCGTTCTCGTGGGCCGGGAGCTCGCTCTTCAACAACTTCGACACCGTGATCCCGGTCGACGGGGCCTGGCGGCACGCGGCCTTTCGGCGCAGCTCCGGCACGGTCTCCGGATGGCTGAACGGGGTTCAAGAGGCGACTACCTACTCGATCGGGACGAGCTGGCCCGACTCGCTCTGGGTGATCGGCGGCCGGAGCTCCACGGTCAACTCGGCGCCGATGGAGGGCCACCTTGCCGAGGTGGCCCTCTGGAACCGCGCGCTCACGGGCGATCAGATCGCGTCGCTCGCGGCCGGGTACGCGCCGTCCTACGAGCCGCGCGGCCTCATCTCCTACATGCCTCTGCACCGGCTCACGCCGCAGCGCGACGCTTGGTCTGGGCTGCTCTTCACGGACCCCGTCAGCACGGGGACGCCGGGCGACACGGTCAACTCGAACGACCACCCACGCCAGGCGTACCCGATGGACCACTTCGTCGCGGCCCGCAAGATGCGCGTGCCCCCGCTCGTCGTGCCGGGTGGCCGGAGCTCGGTTGCGGTCGCCGGATCGCTCGGCTCTCAGGTCGTCGTCGCTGGCTCGCTACGCTCCGAGGCCATGACAACGGGTTGACGCGATGGTGATGACCCCGATCTTCCTCGACGGATGCTCGCACTACGACGCGGCGTCCATCTTGCAGAAGTGGGACTCGGGATCGGCGACCATGTCGAGCACGGTTCGGCACGGATCGGGACAGTCGATCTCGGCGCCCTCGAGTCTGCGCAAGAACTTCTCGGCCTCGCAGGAGGTCGTGGCTTCGTTCGCCTTCCGGATCTCGAGCCTCGTGGGCAACCAGACGGTTTGCCAGCTCTTCGACTCAACGACCAGCACCGTCCAGTTCTCGATCATCCTGACCAACGCGACCGGCGTGCTGCGGTTCGCGCGCGGGACCACCGTCTTGATCGGCAGCTCCGGCCCGGCCATCGCCGTCGATACTTGGTACTACGTCGAGGTCGGCTGCCTGGTCGACAACTCGGCCGGCGCGTTCGACGTGGTCGTGCACGACGGAACGACGGTGTTGGGCTCGATCGCAGCCACCGGCATCGACACCCAGAACACGGCCACGGCCACGGTCGACGGGCTGATCTTCTCGAACGCCAACCTCTTCGTCTCGGACGTGCACCTTCTCACCGGGTCTGGCTACGACGTGGCCGACTTCTACGGGGACTCGAAGATCGTGACGCTGTACCCGGATGCCGCCGGGTCGGCCTCGGCTTGGACGATCGGCGGCACAACGCCCGCGGCGACCAACTTCGAGAGCGTCGGCGAAGACCTGGCCGACGAGTTGATGACGGCCGTTGAGACACGGACGGCTAACAACCGCGACTTCCACCAGCACGACGACCTCGATCCGACGGTGGCGACCGTCAACGTGGTGGCCCACACAATGCAGGTCCGCAAGGACGACACGGCGACGCGCGGGCTCAAGCACTCCTACCGCAGCGGCGGGGCGACCGTCTCCGATGGATCCGAGGTCGTGCTGGGCGACTGGGAGTTCGTGCAGCGGATCATGGAGCAGAACCCGGTCACGGCGGCGGCGTGGGCGCGCGCCGAGGTCATGCCGCCGGCAACCTGGGGCTACGTCCTCTCCACGTGACCACAAATGCTCACGACGGTCTTCATCGACTCCTGCTCGCACCTCCCGGCCGCGGAGGTGACGGACAAGTATCAGGGGACGGCTTCGACGGTCGCCTCGCTCGGCACGGATCGCTACGGGATCGGGAGCAGCTACGTCAGCGCGCTCACCCTCGGGAACATCACCTTTCTCCCGTGGTCCGCGGCGGCGGCGGCGATGCTCTCGTGCGACTTCCGACCGACCGGCTACGACGGCCGGGTGCTCGGGATGTCGCTCACCTCGGGCCTCTCGCCCCAGCTCACGCTGCACTACACCAACGCTGGCACGCTCCAGATCAGGCGGCCGAACAACAGCAACGAAACCTCCTCGACCGTCCTGGCCGAGACCACCAGGCGGTTCAAGCAGGGGCGTTGGTATCACATCGAATGGGCTGCTTTCATGTCCGACACGGTCGGCACGTCCGAGCTGCGCGTCGACGGCCAGGTCGAGCTCTCCGTCTCCGGAGTCGACACGAGCTTGCAGTCGACCCAGCAGGTCCAGACGTTCTACGTCGGTGGCCGGCTGTCTGCGTTCGGCGAGTTCAGTTCGATCGTCTTCCGCCTCGGCGCCAGCTACAGCTCCTCGGACTTCCGTGGCGACGTGCGCGTTGGTGCGTACTGGCCTGACGGCGACGGCAACTACAGCTCGAGCTTCACGGCGCTCGGGGGTGGGGCGCACTACCTCGAGGTCGACGAGGTCCTCGCGGACGACGACACCAGCTACGACGAAGCTGCGGGCACGAATCAGCGGGCTTCCTACACCATCGAGGCGGTCGACTCCGGGTACACGCTGGGCGCCGTGCAGGTCAACCCGAGGAACCGGGCGCAGGGGTCGGCGTTCGTGTTCGAGCCGTTCCTGCGGATTGGCGGAGTGGACTACGACTACGGCGCGGCCGTGCTCTCGAGCTCGGTCTACCTCAGCCAGCCGGCGCTCTGGCCTCTGTCTCCGGCCACGGCGGCGGCATTCACGGAAGCCGAGTTCAACGGCCTCGAGGCCGGGGTGCTCTCGAATTGACCCAGCGGCTCAGCCAGCTCGTCGTCGAGGTCGAGCTCTTCGGGGGCACGTCCGACGCTCAGGTCTCGCAGTCGGTCGTCGAGGTCTCGACGCCCTTCGTGGGCACCGCGGTCCCTCCGGGGGCGCAGGTCTCGCAGTCGGTCCTCGAGGTCTCGGTCAAGCCCGCGCTCTTGCCGAACGAGCGCAGCCTTGGCCAGGACTCCCAGCCGGCCTTCGCAGGCAGCCTTCGGTCCCAGGTGGGCCACGCCGGCAGCCTTGGCTCCCAGGTGTCGGCCTAGAGGTGTTCCACGTGGAACACTTGCTAGGATGCGGGCGGGCACCATGCCGCGCGCGATCAAGGTCTACCGGGGGCTCGAGTTCCACCCTTCGGTGCCGTTCTGGATCCAGGACCAGCCGGCCGGCCCGGACGACGTCATCGTGGGTTCGGCCGACCTTTCGATGATCTACGACTTCAAGGTCTACGACATCAGCGCGCTCGGTCGGCCGACCCAGGTGCATTCCGAGACCAGCGGCAACCTGACGCTGACCGCGTCCCCGTCTGTCGGCGGCTCGGGGTCGCCGCTCTGGACGCTCGACGACGTCGGCTACACCGCATCGCTCGCGGTCGACCCTGCGGCGTGGGATACGCCCGCGGTCGCGGGGAAGAGCTATCGCTTGGCGCTCTACTACACCTCGATCGCGTGGGCCCGGATCCCGCTGTTCTACGAAGGGCACGCGGTCCTCGAGGGCGCCGTCGGGAGTGGTCCGCCTTGACGTCTCTGATTCAGCCCAACAGGCACCGCAAGGTGCAGGGCCAGGTGCCGTACACGCAGGCGAACTTCGACTCGCTCGTCGCGCTGCTGCAGCGCATCTTGGCGGCCACGCGCGGCGGCGCGGGCGGTCGCAAGAAGTTGCTCGCGATTCAGGCGACCATCCTCGGCTGGAAGGTCCCCGACTCCTCGCAGATCGTCTCCCCGGTCACTCACTCGCCGGGCTCTCCGGAGGAGCTCAATCCCCCGAGGTCGATCAAGAAGAAGGGCGGCCCCGTCCTCAAGCGGAAGGGGCCGCCCAAGCGGCAGGTCTCGCGGGGAGGGATCATCCTTCCCGGGGACCCGAGCTTTCAGGAGCGCTAGCCGGGCAGGGTTCCGACGCCGGGCGCTCCGGGGAGTCTGACGACCAGGGGCATCAGGCGGCCCTCCGTCGCTCGACGACGAGCCGCAGCATCGAGGTCTTCTGCTGCGGCAGAGGCTTGAAGATGGCCGCGAGCGCGTACACCGAGCGTTGGTGGCGCTCGGCTTGCTCCTCGGGCGTCTCGCCGGCTTTCGTCGGAGTGGAGACCGAGTGAGAGAGGACCGTGCCGCCGGGTCCCTGCGATTGCCAGCTCGTGACCATCGTTCCGGACTCGGAGGCAGCCGCGAAGGCAGCCGCGGGCCCGTGGCTGGCGGTGCCCGGCAGCGGGTTGTTGAGCAGCGCGTTCACGGCGGCGGCGTGCCGCCATGCGTGGTTGCTGACGCTCTCGAGCGGCTTGGGTGGGGTGACGACGGTGTGCGTCATGCCGGAGGCGTCGGTCCACGTGGTGGTGTAGGTGTCCGCCTTCCCGCCGTTGTTGTTGGCCACGCCAGAGGCGACGGTGGTCGAGCCGGACTCGACGACCTGGAAGCCGTGGTCGACCAGCCATCCGACGTTCTCGGTGGTGGCCGGCATGGTTCCGACTCCGCCGGGGCCGTTGAAGACCAGGATGACGGACTGCCCTTCGGCTCCGCCTTCGCCGGCCATTGCCGATTGCGCGACGGTGGGTGTTGCAGCCAAGAGCAGGGCGGCCGCTGCCAGTAGGGTTCTCATGGGGTTACTCCGTTGCTTGTTGAGTTTCTGATTCAGCCCGAGGAGCGGCGCCCCTCGGGCGTGCGGTTGCCCACCAGTTGCGATGAGTGCGCGGCGCCGTGCTGCGCACGTACCCCTTGGCTTCGAGCTCGACCAGGTGCGCGAGCACGGTTTGTCGGCTGATGCCGAGCGCCGATCCGGCTTCGTCGAGCGTTGGCCACATGCCGAGCTGCGCGTGGTAGTCCCACCAGAACGCGAGGACGTCCTCTTGTCGCGTGGTGAGCTGCGGCCGGTCGGCCAGGTAGAAGCGCCCCTTGCAGACGGGGCACTCCTCGCCTTCGTGCAGGTGCGCGCGCAGGGCTTGCGCGGCCTCGGTGGGGTCTACCATGAGCCGTCCTCCCGCATGGCCTCGGCGCGGTTCTCGGCTGCGTCGTCGGCCGCGGCCTCAAGCCGGTCGGCGTAGTGCTGGCCGGCGTCCTCGAGGATGTCGGCGTAGCGCTCGCGCTCGAGCCATGCTGCCGTGTTGAGGTGCACCTTGCCGGCGGCGGCCGCGCTGACCTCGGAGTCCGGGCGGTCGTGCTCTTCGAGGTAGCCGGCGGCCTCGTTCGGGTCCTCGATGTCGATGCCGAGGATGCCCGAGGGCACCAGCGGGCCGCGCTCGTCTCCGCGCACGCTCTCGTCGAGGTCGTACTCGATTGCAAACCCGTTCCAGATCATCGGTCCTCTCACGGTTAGGGGTTGGGGGCCCGGCCCCGGGGGCGCCTCAGGAGAGCGCCCACGGCCCGGAGCCGGGCTCCCGAAGATTGGCGGCCCGCCGACCTGGCCATGCGGCGTTTGATGGCGACTCTGCGGCGCGCCCCCTCGGGGTCCAGCTTGCCCGTCTGGTAGCCGGTCTCGAAGGCGTGCGCGAAGACGTGCCACCAATCCGGGCTGTGGTCGCCCAGCTCGGGGAACGCTGCCAGGGTGGAGTCTCGCGCGGCGGTCTCTTGCGCGCGCGTCGGGTGGTTCTCCAGGGCCTCGTCCGACCGGCCCAGGTCGAGCCCGAGCCGGTAGGCGTGCCGGAGGATCGCGTCGGTCACCATCCGTCGCCCATTTGTCAACGCTCCCCCCCGGGGTAGAAGGCTTCGCGCACCATCCGAACGGCCTCGGCCGTCCGGTAGTGCTCGGCCGACAGGTCGGGCGCGCCTCGCTCGAGCGCTTGGGCGCCAGCTTGCATTTCGGCCAGCTCGACCCGCCACGCGGCCGATCGTGCCGACGCGCGCTCACTCTCGCGCCCGTGCTCATAGCCAGCCTCGTAGCCGGCCGCCCAGCCGATCGCGCCGAGCGCCAGGGCGCCCGCGACTAGGCCGATGATGCCGGCTCTCACCGCTCCCCCTTGAGGAGCGCCGTTCCGTGCTCGACCCACCACTGAAACCCCTTCCGATTGCCCGAGTTCAGGCAGAGCTCCGGGGGGAAGTCCGAGTAGGGGATGACCTGGCTGGCCAGGCGGCGCGAGGTGTTCATGGGGTCATCGTCCTCGTCCTGGGGCGTGTCGCTCCAGCAGTCGACCTCGAACTTGCGGCCCTCGCGGTGCATCAGGCGCCAGACCTGGAATGAGGCGCGGCTCTTGTTGCTGCGGTGGATCGCGGGTTGGTGGCTTGCGACCAGGTCGAGCAGCCAGTGGGCGCCGAACGAGTTTGCCAGCAGGGCCATTCCGTCGGTGTAGAGCAGGCCGAACGGGTGGCGGTGGATCCGTTGGGAGCCGTTGGCGTGGCGCTCGTAGTCGCGAAAGTGCGCGATCTTGTCGGCGGTCTCGGTGTCGGGGATCACCAGGCACCCCCCATGCTGTCGCGGGCTTGCGCCTCGTCGAGAGCGGCGGCGGCGTTCTCGGCGCTCCATGCGCGCCAGCACGTCGCGCAGCAGGTGAGGCGGTGCCGGCGGGAGTAGCCGATCGAGTCGCCGGCGCGGACCTCGTGCTCGGCGCTGTTGACGCAGCCGCGCGAGTCGCGGCGCGCGGTCAGCTCGTGGAAGTCGGAGAAGCGGGGCTCTCTCTGGAAGGACATCTTGCAAGCCTCTCAAGGGGTTGGGCGAGGGGCGGCCTCGCCGGTAGCTCGTCAGCGCGGGAGCGACCCGCGGACGGGCGGGATGGGCCCCCGCCCGTTTCGCTCTTCATTCGGGCCACCATGCGCATTCCCGCAGGGAAGCGTGGGTTTCGGCGCCGATGATGAGGTGGTCTAGCAGGGGCACTCCGAGCAGCTTCCCGGCGTCGAGCAGCCGGCGCGTGATAGCTACGTCTTCCTGGCTGGGCTCGGAGTCGCCGCTCGGGTGGTTGTGGACCAGGATTACGGCGGCGGCGCCCTCGCGCAGCGCCGGCCCGAAGACCTCGCGCGGGTGCACCAGGGACGACGTGAGCGTGCCGACGGAGACTTGAGCGCAGAGCCGGAGCCGGTGCTTGCCGTCCAGCAGCAGGACCCAAACCTGTTCGGTCGGGGAGTCACCGCAGAGCGCCCGGCCGACGGCGGCCGCTCGCGCTGAGCCGCTCAGTTCGGCCCCCGCGTACACTTCGCCCGGGGCCTCGCGCACGACCGGGCCCAGGGTGGTGATCAGCCGTCGCACGGCGCCGGCGCGTCGCTGGGACCTCACGGGAAGCGCGCCTCGCGGTCGCAGTCGGGGCGGTCGGCCGGGCTCAGGCGGGCCGGCTGGCCGGCCCCATCGGGGAGCCCCCAGCACTCGACCAGCTTGAACCCGCGCGAGCCCGGGTAGTTCCCGTCCCACCGATGCGAGTCGGGATAGTGGTCGGTCCCCAGCGGGAAAAAGTAGGGTGCGCAGTGGGCCTTGGTGGCGCGCACCAACCCGGCTTCGACAAGCCGGGCGCACGTCTCTTCGTAGTTGTCGCGCGGCATCACCAGCGCCATGTAGGGCCCGGCGTACCCTTGCACCATCGCGGGCTCCGCGGCCTCGCGGAACGACATGCGGCGCTCGTGGGGCAGGTCTGCAAATCGCATCGGGTAGCTCATGCCGTGGTCCCTCCCTCCCCCCGCAGCTCCGCCCCGCGGCCCTCATGCCCGAGCACGTGGCGGGCGGTGGCGAGCGCTCGCCGGAGCCGCGCTTGTGCGTCCAGCAGGGTCAACGGGTCCCCCTGGGTGTTCTCGCGCGCGGATGCGGCGATGGTGAGTTCTTGCAGCGCGGCCCGCAGGCGCGGGGCGGCAAGGATGGTGGCCAGCGTGTCGGCGCCCGGGTGGGCGTCGTACTGGGCGTAGACTGTGGCAATGTGTCGGCCGGAAGCGTCTTCGATCTCGCCGCCGCCGCCGGAGCTACTGACAAGGCGCCAGCGCTCGGGGTGTGCAGGTTCCACGGGTGGGAGTCTCCCAGGCAAGGGGTCTCAAGGGGTGCCCACCCGGCGGGTAGGCTGGCAAAGCGTAGCACAAGAGTAGCCCGCTGGCAAACGCATTCCGTGGGGATCCGTGGTAGGCTGACTGGCCTCATGCCGACCCTCGAATCCGAGCCTACTCCGCCCCCGCTCTCGGTCCTCCCGCCCGTGGGGCACGCTCCCGGCTGGGGGTGTTGGTGCCGCCCCCGCGCCTCCGGTCGGGTCGCGCTCCACCGCACGGGAGTCCTCCCGTCGGGCACCTTGGCGCTGCGCATGCGGTGGCTCGGCTGGCTGGCCCAGCTCATGCCCGGACGCGGCTCCATCGAGCGCCGCCCCACCCTCGAGGAGCTCGAGCGCGCCTACTTGCTGACGGGGCTGGCCGTGATCGCCGAGCAGCTCGACGAGCTCTGCCCCTCGTGCCGGGCATGGAAAGGCCAAATGGCCCCCAGCCACTTCGGCTCCCGCGGCTGCCGCAACACGGGCCCGAGCGCCTCCCTCCGGGCAGGCGGACAGCGCCGGCACTGCACGTGCGACGGGTGCTTCTGACCTCGGGGGCCTGAACGGCTGGGGTAGGCTTACACCCCGCCCCTCCTCGCGCGCGCCTCTCGCCCCGCTGCCCCCTTCCCCTGGGCGCCCTCTCTCTCTCTCCCCTTGGGGGTGGGAGAGCAAAGGCCAGCTCCCTGGGTGCGGCCCGGGGTTGTGCGGATCGGGGGGGCTGTCCTACCCTCGGGGCATGGGTGAGCCTACCGGGGGGAGTTGGGGCAGCCCTGAGGGCCCTGAGGCGCCCTCCGAGCGGCCCCGGAGCGCGACGGGCTGCGGGTTCGGGGAGCCCGGCGGGGTGACCCCGGAAGAGGCCAATAGGGCCCTCCGGGAGAAGCGCGCGCGCGGCTCCCTGGCGCGTGCGATCCAGGCCTACGCTCGGGAGCGGCCCGACCGGCTGGCGCAGGTGGCCGAGGCCCTCTTCGACCTCGCCGTGTCCGGCGGCCGGGGCGCGATCGACGCGGCCCGGGTGATCCTCGACCGGGTCGATGGGCCGGTCTCCCTGGGGGTCGATGCCTTCATCGGGCAGGACCGGACCATCCTGCTCCGGGTGGGGGCTGACGGCGTCCCGCTCCCCGGCTACTCGCACCCGCCGGCCATGCCCGAGGGCCTGGGCGAGCTCGACGACCCGCTGGCCCTCGCCCGGCACGTCGAGCCCGAGGAGGACGAGCCCGACCACGGGCCGAGCGGCCTTCCCGTGCACGCCGGCCCCCGCCCGCTCCCGGCCGAGGACCTGGGCCTCGAGCCCGACCTCGAGCGGGCCGTGGCCGAGACCTTCGCAGCGACCCCCGACCCCGAGCCCGGCCCGCCGGCGCCCCCCGACCCGGCGCTCGTCCCCGCTCCCGACCCCACCCGCAAGCCGAAGGGCTGGCGCCCCAGCATGGCCGAGGCCCGCGCGATGCGGCGCGAGGCCTTGCGCGAGACCGGGCGCCTCCCAGACGAAACGGAATAGACCTTATCAGACGCAGCGCGCGTAAGCCCTTGCCACACAAGGGGATATGGCGAAAGGTGGGCGCGGGAAGGCAGGGGGGGAGGGGGGGTGGGGGGCGCCGCGACCCGGCCGGACTGGCCTTTCCGGGGCCTGGGAGTCCCGTTCCACCCCAGAGGTGGGCCCCCCCGCGCCCCAGCAACCGGGGGTTAGGTAGGCTGACTTCCCCGCCTCCAGAGGGCCGGAGCCGGGCCCCCGCGGTGGGACCCCCCGGGCGGGTGAGCGGCCCTGAACTAGGGCTGGCGTGTAAGCCTACCCTCTGGTAGGGTCCTGGGATGGGAGAGCACGAGGTGCTTCTGCGGTCGGAGCTGATGTCGGTGCGCACGGTGGCCGGGGCGTTCGCGATCTTCCGGCGGGTGGTGATCCCGCCCGACGCGCCTGAGATCCAGGTGAGCGAGATGCGCAAGAGCTTCTACTCGGGCGTGGATTGGGGCCTCAGAAGGCTGGTCCACGAGTGCCGGTCCGCGGAGGCGGATGATGCGCTCCTGAACGCGCTCCTCGAGGAGCTCCAGGTCGCGGCCGAGGCGATGGCCCTGGGGGAGGAGCCCTGAGCATGGAGAGGGTGCTGTTCGTGGCGGCGGCGGCGTTCGCGCCGTTGGTGGTGGCTGGCGGGGTCTTCCTGCGGGGCTGGTACGAGCTGCGGCTCCTGGAGGCGGAGCGGCGCGGGGCCTTGAGGGTTCTGAGGGAGCTCGAGCAGCACGGGGGGCTGGCCGAGCCCTGTCGGTGCCGGATCGTGGAGGTGCCCTGATGGGCCGGGAGCCGGTCAGCGAGCGGCTGCTCTACGAGTCCGCGGCGTGGCTGTCGCGCCAGTGGCGGCACTGGCCGGAGGGCGCGACGGAGCCCGAGATCCTGAAGCGACTGAAGGACTCGGAGACCGCGCCCCAGGGGCTCGCTCGCAAGCTGGGCGCCGTGCTCGAGGTTCTCGTCGAGCGCAAGGCGATCGCGATCTCGCGCCGCCCGCGCGCCGTTCTCTCTCTGGACCAAGGGCCGGTCTACTCGCGGGCCTCCCGGGTCGTGTTCGGGGAGTGGGACTCGTGAACCCCGACGACATCGACCTCCTCGCCGCGGCGGCGCTGGCCGGCGCCTCCTCCGAGGCGACCACCGCGGCGCGGCGGCTGTTTGCGAACGGGCAGGCGATCCCCTGGGCCCCCGACCGGTGGGAATCTCGCCAAGGCGGCCGAGGTGCAGCTCGACCTCGCGGCCTCCAGGGCGTAGGACAAAACAGCAAGTCTAGGTGGGGCCGCTCCAGCTCAAAGCCCGCAAAGCCGTGTGTGGAGCGGTCCCTTTTGTTCCTGGGCCCCCTAGTGGGCCCCCACGCCCTCCTCATGGCGCTTCTCCCTTTCCCCAGGCGCTTGGCCAGCGGCGCAGCATTCATGCCGCCGCGCTCGTGAGCGACCAGCCCGAGCGCCCCCGCTTCATCGTGGCCGAGATCACGAAGAACTGGCCCGCCGTCCACCGCGGCGAACTCGTCAGCCAGCAGCTCGAGCGCGTCATCCAGATCAACGCCGAGCGCGGCTACCGGCTGCACTCCTGGCGCTACGCCAAGGTCGTCATCTCGCACGGCGATGGGTTCTGCGAGACCATCGTGGCCGTCTTCGAGGAGGTTGGTCCAGGCCCCGAGGTGCGCTCGTGAGCCTTCAGGAGGTCGGCCGGCTGCTCGACCGGCTCCTCCTGGGCG
>CADEGS010000012.1:0-1124 GCA_902826945.1 uncultured bacterium
TCGTCGAGCAGGTAGATCTGCGGGAAGCCGCGCGTCGCCCAGGTGCTCCACAGCGCTCCGCTCTCGGCCGTGCCGAGGTCGAGCGCGTTCGGCCACGTGATGCCCTCGCGCACGAAGCGCGCCGCGATCTCCGCGGGGTCGCCCTCGCGCCCGTACACGCCGACGAAGGTGAAGGGCTCGTCCGCCAGGCGCTGCACCAGCGCCTTCACGTGGGGCAGGAGCCCCACGCAGGTCCTTCAGACGAAGCCCCAGAAGTCGAGCACGACGACGCGCCCGCGCAGCGACGACAGCCGCAGCGGCCGGCCGTGCTGGTCGGGCAGCTCGAAGTCCGGCGCGACCTGGCCGACGCGCAGGCGCTCGATCTCGTGGCGCGCGCCGGCGGCGAACCGGCGCGCGTCCATGGCCAGCAGGTCCGCGTCGGGCGCCTCGGCGACCAGGCGGTCGAGCGCGGCCAGGGCCTCGGCGCGGCCGGCCTCGCCGAAGCGCTCGTCGATGCCGACCAAGAGCGCGAGGTCGGCCAGCGCGTAGATGCGCGCGAGCTGGTCCTCGCGGCCGGCCGCGATGCGGCGCAGCGCGTCGGCCGCCTGCGGCGCGGACCAGGGCGGGGCTCCGTAGACGAGGTCCTGGATCAGGTAGAGCACCTCGGCCGCGGCCATGTGGTCGGCGAGCAGGCGCTCGAGGCCGCGCGCGAGGAGCTCGCGGTCGTCGAGCAGGAGCCCGAGGCGGACCAGGTCGAGCCAGGCGCGCGCGGCCAGCGGACGGCTCTCGTCCGCGCGCGCGAACGCGTCGAGCGCGCCCGCGAGCTCGTCGCGCGGGAAGACGCCGGCGAGCGCGGCGCGGTCCTCCTCGCTCGTCGCGAGCAGGCGCCCCTCGAGCAGCCACTTCCTCTCCTCCTCGATGCGCCGCTCGATCGCGCGCAGCCGCTCGAGGACGACGTCGGGAACGCTCGGAGGGCCGGCCTGCGGGGCGGCCAGGCCCGGCCAGGAAAGGACGAGGGTCGCGAGGAGCATGGAGGGCGGCGGTGAGGGACGCGGGGAACGGAGCGCGGACGCGCACGAGCGTAGAGCGCGGGATCCTGCCTGCGCGCCCGTCCCCCACCGCGGAACCGATCTCTTACCGGCGCG
>CADEGS010000012.1:1224-41325 GCA_902826945.1 uncultured bacterium
TCGCCGTCGTGGGCGCGCAGCGCGGCCACGAGGCCGATCACGAGCTCGAACAGCCAGAGCACGAGGAAGAACGGCAGCGCGACGAGCAGGCCCAGGCCGAGCGTCAGGAGCACGAACGCCCACGCGGCCGCGTGCAGGAGGAAGAGCGTGATCTGGAAGTTCAGCGCCTCGCCCGCCTGGTCGCGGACGAAGTCGCTCTCGTCGCGCTTCGCCAGCCACACGAAGAGCGGCACCAGGAAGCCGAGCAGCCCGGCCGAGAGCAGCAGGCCGGCGGGGCCGCCCGCGTGGGCGACGAGCGCCCACGTGCGCTCGGCCTGCGTCGGGGTGGCGGCGAACGGCTCGTGCTGGGACTCGCTCATGACAGATCCTCCTCCGGATCCGGACGGTGCAAGGGGCATGCCGCGAGCTACGCCCGGCCGCGCCGACCATTCACGGGAGGCTCCCGCCGCCGCCCCTGCTATCCTCCCGGGCATGAGCCCCGCAACGAGGTCCTTCGCGGCCGCGCTCCTGGCGCTCCTCGCGGCCTGCGCCGCCCGCGCGCCCGGCACGAGCGCGCCCGGACGCGACGGCCCCGCCGCCCGCGCGGACGCCCGCGCGACGGGATCCGCCCCCGCCCCCACGCCCGTCCCCGCCCGAGAGCCCAGCGTGTACGACATCCCGCTCGAGACCCTCTCCGGAACGCCCACCACGCTCGCGGAGCACCGCGGCAAGGCGCTCCTCATCGTCAACGTCGCCTCGCAGTGCGGGCTCACGCCGCAGTACACCGGGCTCGAGGAGCTGCAGCGCACCTTCGGGCCGCGCGGCTTCACGGTGATCGGCTTCCCCTGCAACCAGTTCGGCGCCCAGGAGCCCGGCAGCGCGGACGAGATCCGCACGTTCTGCTCGACGCAGTACGGCGTGACCTTCCCGCTCATGGCCAAGGTCGAGGTCAACGGGCCGGGACGCCACGCGCTCTACCGCGAGCTCACGAAGGTCGCGGACGCGAGCGGCGCGGCCGGCGACATCCAGTGGAACTTCGAGAAGTTCCTCGTGTCGGCCGACGGCGAGCGCGTCACGCGCTTCCGCCCGCGCACCGAGCCGGGCTCGCTGGAGGTCGTCGGAGCGATCGAGGCCGCGCTGCCGTGAGCGCGGCCGGCTCGGCGCCGCGGCGCGGGAGCCGCGCGCGGCGCGCCGGACGCGCGCTCGTCGTGCTCCTCGTGCTGGGCGCGCTCGCGCGCCTGTGGCTGGCGCCCGTGCCGGACCCCTTCGCCGCCGGCCCCGGCCTCGAGCGCGCGATCGCGCTCGCGCGCGAGGAAGGTCGGCCGGTCGTCGCGGTCGCCACGTCGGACTTCTGCCTGCCGTGCCAGCGCTACAAGCGCGGGGCGCTGGCCGACGAGCGCGTGCGTCGCTGGATCGCCGAGCACGCCGTGCCCTCCTTCACGCGCATCGAGTGGGAGAGCGCCGAGGCCGAGCGCCTGGGGCGGGCGAACGGCCCGGTGCCCGCGACGATGCTCCTCGAGGGCGAGCGCGTCGTGGCGACGCTCGAGGGCGCCTGCGACGCGGACGAGCTCCTGGCCTGGCTCGACGCGCACGGCAGGCCGCCCGCGGCCGCGCGCTGAGCTGCCGCTCCCGCGCCGCGCCAGGGCTCTCGAGCCCGGTCGCTCAGGCCGGGCCCGAGAGCAGCGCGGCGAGCGCGTCCCACAGCCGCTCGCGCGCCGCGAGCGCGACCAGCGCCGCGCGCTCGGCCTGCGCGCGCGCGGCGTCGTCGGCGCACAGGCGGGCGAGCAGGCGCTCGCCCATCGGCCCGTGCTCCCCGTCGTCGATCGCGACGTGACGCCGCAGGTACTCGACCAGCGCCGGCGCGCGCAGGCCCGAGCGCTCGAGCCGCGTCACGATCGCGAGGAACACCTCGGGCAGGATCTCCTCGCGGCCGTGGAAGAAGGCCGCCGCGCGCGCGCAGAGCGGCGCCGCGAGCAGCTCGGCCGTCGTCGCGCCGAAGGCGATCGCGGCCGGCGGCAGGCGCGAGCCGCGGAGCGCCGGCCCGAGCGCCGCGCCGCCGCGCAGCGCCTCGACCAGCTCGCGCACCGGCCCGGTGTCGGCGCCGACCTCGTCCATCGCCTCGACGTACCAGGCGAAGTGGCTCGTCACGCGCCCGTCGGCGCGCACGTCGCTCTCCTCGTCCAGGACGATGCGCTGGATCAGGCGCGCCGCGGCGGGGTCGGCCGAGGGCACCCACGGCACCGCCGTGCACGAGAGGTCGCGCTGCAGGCTCTTCAGGAGCGACATGAAGTCGAGCACGCACACGACGTGGTGCTCGACGAAGGCGCGCAGCGCGCGGGGCGAGCGGATCGCGTCGTGCAGCGGGTGGGCGCGCAGGCGGGCGCGCGCGTCGGCCAGGGCGGCGGGGCGCGCCGCGTCGCGCGGAGGGGGCGGGAGGGGCATCGGCGAGAGGATGCGAGCCGGCGCGAGCGCTCGCAAGCGCGCCGGCGTCGGCGCAAGGCCCGCGGCGCGTTTCCCACCAACGCGTGCAGGAGGCGCTCTGGCCCCGCGACACCCGCGGAGCTACACCATCGTGCCTCGCCCGCTCCGCCCGACCCCCTTCCTCCCGCCACCCGCTTGGACCACCACGCCCCCCACGGCGAGCCCACGACGCCCGCGCTGCCCGAGCAGGCGATCTGGACCGGCCGCTCGTCGCAGTGGAAGAACCTGTGGGCGTTCGTGTCGTGCCTCTTGCTCGTCCCGATCCCGTGGGCGGCCTGGCGCTGGCTCGTCGTGCGCCAGCGCGTCTTCCGGCTGACGACCGAGCGGCTGATGATCGACAGCGGCGTGCTCAACCGCTCGACCGAGGCGCTGGAGCTCTACCGCGTGCGCGACTGGCGCATCGTCCAGTCCTTCTGGATGCGCATGGTCGGCCTGCAGCACGTCGTGCTGAGCACGAGCGACACGACCACGCCCGAGGTGGTCGTCGACTTCGTGCGCGCGGACCTGAAGCTCCCCGACCTGATGCGGCACTACGTCGAGGAGTGCCGCCAGCGCAAGCGCGTGCGCGAGATCGACATCGAGTAGGCGGCGCCCGCCGCTCGGGCGGCGGAGCGATTCCCCGGAAGGTTGGCGGGCGCCTACCGGCGTCGGCGTCCTCGGTCCCGGAGAGCCCGCGGGCCGGCCATGGGGGCTCGGCCCAGCAGGGCTCGGACCGCATCGCTCCGCGATGCCCGATCCCGAGGGAGGGAACCGCTCGTGAAGACTCTCGCATCAGCGCTCGTGGCGCTCGCCCTGGCCTGTGGCTGCTCGTCGGTGAGCGTCCGCAAGCTCGCGTCGCCGCAGGACTACCAGGAAGGCGTGCGCTTCTACCGCCCGGCGCCCTACCTCGCCGTGACCAAGGAAGCCACGAAGGAAGGCGCGCTCTACAAGAGCCAGATCCTGTTCCTGCCCGACCCGTCGCAGGAGTACGTCGTCGAGTGGTCGGCCGGCCTCGGCAAGATCACGCCCAACTTCACGCTGGCCGAGGGATGGAACCTGACCGGCTTCAACAGCACGATCGAGACGGGGGCCGCCGCGGCGATCTCGAGCCTGGCGGACCTGGCCGGAGCGATCGCGGGGCTGCGGGAGATGAACGCCGCGCCCGCGGCGATCCAGCCCGGGCTCTATCGCATGGTCGCAGGGCCGGGAGGATGGACGGTGGACAAGGACCATCCCGTGCTCCTGTTCCCCGACGCGTGATGGGAGCGGTCCCTGCCAGCGGCGCGCCGGCGGGCCGGTCGTGCCAGGCACGAGCGCCTTCGGCCGCGCGCGCTATCCTGGCGTGCGTGGAGGGGGGGGATCGCGGCAGGGACCGCGTCCCGCGCGACGGCGCCGAACGCTCGTCGCGTGCGGACCGCGGCGGCGCCGGCGAACGCCGAGCGGCCGGCTCCGACACGGCGTCGGCGAGCGGCGAGGAGCCCGGCCGCCTCGCCGCTCGGCTGTACGCCGAGCTGAAGCGCATCGCGAGCCGCAACGCGCGCGGCCGGCGGGAGGGTTCGCTCCAGCCCACCGACCTCGTCCACGAGGCCTACCTGCGCCTGGCCTTGCCCGAGAAGCGCTGGCAGGAGAGCGCGGCCTTCCTCGGCGCGGCGGCCAAGGCCATGCGCAGCGTGCTCGTGGATCACGCGCGCGCGCGCGGGCGCCTCAAGCGCGAGAGCCCGGGCCGGCGCGTGCCGCTCGACGAGCTGTGCGCGAGCTACGCGGAGCGAGCGATCGACCTGCTCGCGCTCGACGAGGCGCTGGACGAGCTGGCGGAGGTGGACGCGCCGATGGCGCAGGCGGTCGAGCTGCGCTTCTTCGTCGGCCTGGACGCGGAGCGCACCGCCGAGGCCCTGGGGATCCCGTTGCGCTCCTTCGAGCGCCGCTGGGCCACGACCCGGCGCTGGCTGCACCGCAGGGTGCGATAGGCCGCGGCGATGGACCGGGAGCTGTGGGAGCGCATCCAAGAGCTCCTTCCGTCGCTCCTCCCGCTCCCGCCGGAGGAGCGCGAGTCCTTCTTGGCGGACCGCTCCCGGCGAGAGCCCGAGCTGGCGAGCGAGCTGCGGCGCCTGCTCGAGACGCCCGCCTCCGGCTTCCTCGACGCGCCCGACCTGGATCCGGCCGGCGCGGAGGACGACCGTTTGCCGGCCGGCCGCCGCGTGGCGGAGTTCGAGATCGTGCGCGAGCTCGGGCGCGGCGGCATGGGCGTCGTCTACCTCGCGCGCCAGGCGTCTCTGGGGCGGCTGGTCGCGCTCAAGGTGCTGCCCGCCTCCTCGCTCCCGGCCGCGGAGCGGCTCTCGCGTTTCCGCGTCGAGGCGCTGGCCGCGGCGCGCCTCAGGCACCCGAACATCGTGCACGTGATCTCCGCCGGCCGCGACGGCGACCTGCGCTACATCGCGATGGAGCTGGTCGAGGGGCCGGACCTGGGCAGCGTGATCGCGGCCCTGCGACGCGGCGAGGGGCACGAGCCGATGCCCCCCTTCGACGCGCCGGGCTACACGCGGCGCGCAGCCGAGATCGTGCACGCGGTGGCGTGCGCGCTCCACTACGCGCACGGCGCGGGCATCCTGCACCGCGACGTCAAGCCGCAGAACATCCTGCTCGACCGCGGGACGGGCGTGTTCCTGGTGGACTTCGGCCTGGCCAAGGACCTGGGCGCGGACAGCATCTCGGTCTCGGGCCAGATCCTCGGCACGCCGTACTACATGAGCCCCGAGCAGGCGCTGGCGCGCCGCGTGGAGATCGACGGCCGCACGGACGTCTTCTCGCTCGGAGCCGTGCTCTACGAGCTCCTGACCCTCGAGCGGCCCTTCCAGGGGGACACGCTGCGGCGCGTCCTGAGCGCCATCTCGTTCTCCGACCCCGTGGCCGTGCGCAAGCGCAACCCGCGCGTGCACCGCGACATCGAGACGATCTGCTTCAAGGCGCTCGAGAAGTCTCCGGCCCGGCGTTTCGCCAGCGCGGGCGCGTTCGCGGAGGAGCTGGAGCGCTTCCTCGCCAACGAGCCGCTGTCGATCCGCCGCACGTGGCCGGTCGAGCGCGTCGTGCGCCGCATACGCCGCAACCGCGCCGCGAGCGCGCTGGCCGTCGCGCTCGCGGCCGCGCTGCTGGCGCTGCCCCTCGCCTGGCGGGTCGCGCGCGCCGCGGACGCCGAGCGCGCGCTCGCGCGGACGGAGCGGGAGCTCGCGGCGCCGGACACGCCGGCGGCAGCGCTGGCCGCCGAGCGCGCGCGGCTCCTGGACCTGCGCGGCCGCGTGTCCGCGGACCAGGAGCGGCGGGTCAGCGCGGCGCTGGACGCGATCCGCTCGCGCGGGCTCGAGCGCAAGGGCCTGTGGCGGGATGCGCTGGCGCGGGCGCTCGAGGCCGCGGGCCAGCCGGGCTGGTCGCGCGCCGACGCGCTCTTCGAGGAGGAGCGCGCGCACCGGGCGGACGCGCGCCTCCTGCTCCCGGACGACCCGGAGCTGGAAGCGGCCCACGACGTCGCCCTGCCGACCGTCACCGTGTCGGGCCCTGCGGGGCTGCGCGTGTCCGTGCGCGAGATCGACCTCCTGACAGGCCTGCCCGGCCCGCCGCGGCCGCTCGGGACGACGCCGCTCGAAGGCGTTGCGCTGCGCCGCGGCTCCTTCCGCTTCGAGATCGAGGAGCCCGGTCGCGCCCTGTGCGAGCTCGACCGCCTGCTCGACCGGCCCGGCGAGCGGCTCACGCTCGTGCCGACGCTGCGACCGACCGCCGAGGCGACCACCGGGATGGTGGCGCTGCCCGCCACGCGCTTCGCGTGCGCGTACGAGGACCGCGGCGCCGTGGAGGCCACGGTCGAGCCCTGCTGGATCGACCTGACCGCGGTGACGATCGCGCAGTACCGCGCGTACCTGCGGGCGACCGGCGCCGCTCCCCCGCGCTTCTGGAGCGACGCGTTCCCCGAGCGCACCGCCGAGATCCTGCTGCCCGCGAGCGAGGCCCCCACGCCCTGGGACGACCGGCCGATCGCGGGCGTGCGCTGGGAGGAGGCCCGGGCCTACGCGGAGTGGTGCGGCAAGCGTCTGCCGACGCTGCTCGAGCTCGACCTCGCGACGCGCGGGGCGGGGCTCCGTCGCTATCCGTGGACGGACGCGTCGCGGCTCGACGTGGACGAGGTCCTCGCGCACGCCGTGCTGCTCGACGAGCGCGTCCCGCGCGATCCGCTCGCGCCTCCGCACGACGCGCTCGTGGAGTACCTGGAGCGCACGCTGCCGGTGACGGCGCTGCCCGAGTCGCGCAGCGCGTTCGGGCTGTTCCACGCCTTCGGCAACGTGAAGGTGTGGACGACGACCTACGCCGTGACCCGCGGCCGCCCCGGGGCGGCGGACGAGCTCACGCCGGACCTGGGCTCGGTCGTGATCCACGGCAAGGGCTGGGACTCGCCCGTCGCCCGCTCCGGGGTCGTCTTCGGCCTCGACCGCTTCGAGCCGATCCCCGTCGGGCTGGCTCCGTTCAGCCTCGGCTTCCGGTGCGCGAAGAGCGCCCGCTGACTCACTCGCCGATATCCAAGGAAGAATCCCGTGACTCGCAAGAGCTCGTCCCTGCTCGCCGTGTGCCTTCTCCCTCTCGCAGGCTGCATCACCCAGGAGGTGAACCTCTGCCCGACCGCGAGCCCGGCGCTCCCGGACGGGTCGCTGATGGTCGTGCCCGAATGGAAGGAGAACGACCTGAACATCTATCTCGAATGGCTCAGTGACGAGGACCAGCGCTGGAAGGTCGAGGCCTTCCAGGAGACGATGGCATGCGCGATCCGGCGCGACCTCGGAGAGGACTTCCCGCACGTGTCGTTCCCCCCGGTGACGGCTTCCGAAGCCGTCGCTCTCGGGCTGTGGGGAGGCGACTACAAGGACATCGGTGTGCGCTCGGCGACGCCATCAGAACCGCCTCCCAGCGCGGAGAACGCCAGCCGAGACGTCGACCTGGGAGCCATCGAGGACGCCTTCAGGGATGCCCTCCACGCCGCGGTGCACGCGAACAACGAGCTCATGTACGCAGCCGACTTCCACCCCTTGCAGCGACAAGTCTCCTACGTCGTCGAGCAGGGCGTGACCTACTGCATCTACAAGAGCTGGATCGTCATGTCTCCCACCCCCACCTCTCCACGAGCCCACTGGTGGCAAGTGTCCTGGACGGACCCCGACGGGACGACGATCACCGCCTATCTCGATCTCATGGCGGTCGTGAAGAGGATCGGCTGAGACGGTCCGCGGCCGTTGCCTCCGTGCTGACGGACGGTCGCGTCTGCGCGCCTTAGCGCAGCAGCCCGTCGCCCTGCTCGCGCAGGTCGCGCAGCCACCACTCGTGCTTCTCGTGCACCTGCACGAAGCGCGTGAAGACGTCGGCGGTCCCGGGGTCGCCGGCCTCGTCGGCGGCCTCGACCGCCGCGCGCATCTCGGCGATCACGCGCACGACGTTCCTGTCGGCGCTCTCGACCATCTCGCGCGGGCTCTGGCCGGTCGGCGCGGGCTCCACGCTCGTCTCCTCCTGGATCTCCGCGGGCATCGCGACGGGATCCTGGCCGATCATGCGCAGCCGCTCGGCGAGCACGTCGAGCGTGCCGCGCACGTCGTTCGCGAGCTCGTCGAAGAGCAGGTGCAGGTCGCGGAACAGCGGACCGTACACCTGCCAGTGGTAGCGCTTGTAGTTCGCGACGAGCTGGAAAGCGTTGGCCACCTGGCGCTGCAGGTGGCGCACGACCGGCGCCTCGGCGGAATTCGTGCGCGAGATCGCGCGCGGCGGCACGTCCTTCTCCTTGTCCTCCAGGAGGTCGGAGGGGGCGGTTCGCGTCTCGCTGGATCTCGGCATCGTCGTTCCCTCGCGGTCGTTGGTCGCCGTGGCGTCCGGTGCGGCTCGCCGCCCGTTCCTCGCGGCGAGCAAGACCCGTGCCGCTTCGTCGCGGCGTGCGCGTGCGCTCGGCGCGCGATCGCCGCAGCGGCTCGTGCCGCTGCCGGAAGGGCCTCTCCGCCGCCTTCTACAAACCGGGTGCGGCGCGGCGCGCGCGGCCCGCTCCCGGGCGCGGCCTCGGCCCGAACGCGCTGTCGCGCGCGCGCGGCGTCGGGCGCGTCCATGCGTCGCGGCGCCACGGCTCGCGCCGCCTCCAGGGCTCGCCGCGGCGCGCAGCGGCGCCGGCGCGCGCGCGCGCCGGGCTCGGGAGCGCGCGCGCCCTCGGCGCAGCGGAGCGGCGCGCCCCTCCCGCGCGGGCCGCCGGCGGCATCATCGAGCCGAACAAAGCCGCCAGGAAGAGGAGCACGGCCAGCCAGAAGAGCCCCTCTCCGGCCTGCTCCTCGATGCCCGCCAGCGGCGCGACGAGGGCGACGCCGACCGCCGCGACGAGGAAGAGGAAAGCGTGGACTCGCACGGCGGACGCGTCGCACGCGGCGTGCCGCGTCAGGTCCGCGCGGCCAGCCCGGCTCGGGCACCGACGCCGTGCACGGACAGCCACTTCACGATGTCGCGGCGGCGCACGAGCCCGAGCAGCCGGCCGCCCTCGAGCACCGGGAGCTGCTCGACGTCGCGCCGCACGAGCTCCTCGAGCGCGCGCTCGACGCGCGCGTCGGGCGAGACCGTGGCGAGGTCCGCCGCGGCGGTCATCACGTCGGAGGCGTGCGCGCGCGCGCGCTCCCCGGCGGGCAGGCGG
The DNA here is from genome assembly GCA_902826945.1 of uncultured bacterium. The sequence goes on from CADEGS010000012.1 coordinate 10,358, forward strand.
CGCACGTCCTCGAAGCACACCAGCCCCAGGAAGCGTCCGTCGGCGGCGTCGACGGGGAAGGCGCGCTGATCGCTGGCCAGGAAGTAGTCGTCGATCAGCTGGCCCGCGCCGAGCTCGGGCGAGACGCGCTCCACGCGCGTGGACATGATCTCGCGCACCGACACGCCCTCGAGCGCGCGGTGGACGAGCAGACGCTCGTAGCTCGCGCGCGCCGCGTTGTTCAGGAACCAGCCGATCAGGAGCAGCCACAGGCCCTGGCCCAGCCCGCCGGCGAAGAGGCTCCACGCGCCGAACGCCATCAGGAGCCAGGCGAAGGCCTGCCCGGCGGCGGCCGCCCAGCGCGAGGCCTTGACCAGGTCGCCCGTCGTCCACCACAGGAACGAGCGCAGCACGCGGCCGCCGTCGAGCGGGAAGCCCGGCACCAGGTTGAAGACGCCCAGGAGGACGTTCACCGGTCCGAGCCACAGGAGCAGCGTGGCCAGCGGTCCGACCTGCGCCATCGCGCCCGCCGGATCCTCGAGCGCGCCTTCCGCCGAGAGCGCAGGCGACGCGATCCACGCGCCCAGGAGCCACGCGCCGCAGCCGATGGCCAGGCTGACCAGCGGGCCGACGACGGCCACGCGGAACTCCACGCCCGGCGAGCGCGGCTCTTCCTCGAGGTGCGCCACGCCGCCGAACAGGAACAGCGTCACGCGCCGCACGGGCAGCCCCAGCGCGCGCGCGACGAAGGAGTGCGACAGCTCGTGCGCGAGGATCGAGGCGAAGAAGAGCAGCGCCGCGCCGAGCGCCGTGCCCCACACCCACGCCAGCGACCAGCCGGGGTGCCACGCGGGCAGCACCGACGCGCCCAGGCCGACGCTCACCAGCGCGAAGAGGATCAGCAGGCTCCAGTCGGCCCGGACCTCGACGCCGCCGATCCATCCGAGCGACACGCCGCCCCCCGAGGGATAGCCCGTGGTCGCGCGCGCGCCGGCCCCCGGCGCGCCGGTGTGCTCCGCGGTCGCGCGCGCGCTCGTCTCCGGCCGGGTGCGGGCCGGCGTCGCTCCGGACTCGTGCTCGGTGTGCCTGCTCATCGATCGACCTCCTCGCGGGAGCGGGCAAGCGGCGTGCCGCCGGCGCGCGCCGCGATCGGCGTGTCCCGCGCCGCCGCGTGCGCGTCCTTTGTACAAGTGGGCGCCGCGCGGGACCGCGCGTCGCTCCCGAGAGGCTCCCCGCTAGAGTGGCTCGGCGCTCGCTCGCCCTCGAACGACATCGCGTCGCGCCCGCGCGCCGACACGCGCGCAGCGCCAGCCCCCCGAGACCCCATGGAACCGAGACGAACCCTCCCCTCCGCGCTGCTCGCGACGACCATCGCCTTCCCGCTCGTCCTGCTCGCGCACGAGCAGGAGGGCGCGCCCGCCGGTGGCGGCTCCGGCGTGCTGGAGGAGCTGAACGAGAGCTTCGCGCGCATCGCGCAGGACGCGGCGCCGGGCGTCGTGCACGTGATCGTGCGCAAGGAGCTCGGCGAGGGCGAGGCGGAGCGTCGCCGCGCGCAGCGCGATCCCGAGGTCTTCTACGGGCGCGGCTCGGGCTTCGTGCTCTCCGCCGACGGCCTCGTCGCGACCAACCACCACGTCGTCGGCGACGCTCAGGACGTCGCGGTCGAGCTGGCCGACGGGCGCCATCTGCCGGCCACGGTCGTCGGCTCGGACGCGCCTTCGGACGTCGCGCTGCTGCGCGTCGAGGCCGAGGACCTGCAAGCGCTGCCGCTCGGCAGCTCGGCCGGGCTGCGCGTCGGCGAGTGGGTGCTCGCGATCGGCAATCCCTTCGGCCTCGCCTCGACCGTGACGGCCGGCATCGTCAGCGCCAAGGGCCGCAGCGGCCTGCGCATCCTCGACTACGAGGACTTCATCCAGACCGACGCCGCGATCAACCCGGGCAACTCGGGCGGCCCGCTGCTCGACGTGCACGGCCGCGTGGTCGGCATGAGCACCGCCATCCTGAGCCGCTCCGGCGGCTCCGCGGGGATCGGGCTCGCGATCCCGATCGACATGGTCGGCCAGATCCGCGAGCAGCTGCTCGCGCACGGCTCGGTCGTGCGCGGCTACCTGGGCGCCTACCTGCAGGAGCTCGACGAGGGCGTCGCGCGGGCGCTCGGGCACGCGCTGCGCGAGGGCGTGCTCGTCACGCGCGTGATCGAGGGCTCGCCCGCCGAGCGCGCCGGCCTGCGGCGCGACGACGTGATCGTGTCCTTCGACGGTGCGCCCGCAAGCGGCGTGCAGCCGCTGCGCAACCGCGTGTCGCTGACGCCGCCCGGAGAGCGCGTGGCGCTGGTCGTGGAGCGCGGCGGCGAGCGCGTCGAGCTCGCGGTCGTGCTCGACGAGCTCGATCGCGACGCCGCCGGCGCGGCGCCCGAGCCGCCGCGCGAGGAGGAGCTCGGCCTGACCGTCGGCGCCGTGAGCGCGCGCCAGGCGCGGCGCCTGGGCCTGGCCGAGGCGAGCGGCGTCCTCGTCACCGGCGTGCGCTTCGGCTCGCGCGCCTACGAGGCGGGCCTGCACGAGGGCCTCGTGATCCTCGAGGTGGACCGCCGGCCGGTGCGCGACGCCGAGGGCTTCTGGCTCGCGGTGGACGAGGGCGAGGGCGACTCGATGCTCCTCTTCGTGCAGGACCGCGACGGCTCGCGCTACGTCGTCCTCGAGCGCGAAGGCTAGGAGCCGAGCCCTGCGGCGGGCCGCCGGGCAAGCTCTGCCCACGCTGCGGCGGATCGTCCCGAGGCCGCCCGCAGGGAGCCACCCGCGCCAGGGGCCCGCGCCCGGACCTGCGCCGGGACCTGCGGTCCGGTCCCGGACCGTGGGCCGCGCCGCTGCGCCCGTGTGACCCACGCGAGCGAGGGGATTTTTTTTCTCCCTCTCTCTCGGCCCGCGATGCGAAGGAGCGGACGGTTCCGCAGACGGCCGCGCCGCTCCCCGGAGGCGCGACGGAGTTCGGAGGATTCGCCAGCATTCGGAGGCCAGCGCCGTAGTGGCCGCGCAGATGGCAGGGGTGGAGGCCCGCAGGCCCCGGTACCATCTCCCCCCCCCCGCGGAGGAAGAGGAGCCAGGAGTCTCGCGTGAAGGTCAAGCCCAGTCTGCGTCAGGACGGCCCCGCCGGCGTCGTGGTCTTCTTCGTCGCGGTGCCGCTGTGCCTCGGCATCGCGCTGGCGAGCGGCGCGCCGCTGTTCTCCGGCCTGATCGCCGGGATCATCGGCGGCCTGCTCGTGGGCGCCCTGAGCGGCTCGCCCCTGGGCGTCTCCGGTCCGGCCGCCGGCCTGGCGGTGATCGTCTTCGACGCCATCGCGAAGCTCGGCAGCTACCAGGCCTTCCTGGTGGCCGTCGTGCTGGCCGGCGTGCTGCAGGTGCTGCTCGGGGCCGCGCGCGCCGGCGTCCTGGGCTACTTCTTCCCCTCGGCGGTGATCAAGGGAATGCTGGCCGGCATCGGGCTGCTGATCATCCTCAAGCAGATCCCGCACGCCGTCGGCTGGGACCCCGATCCGATCGGCGAGATGAGCTTCGCGCAGCCGGACGGCGAGAACACGCTGAACGAGCTGCCGCTCGCCCTGCACCACGTCCATCGCTCGGCGGTCCTGGTCGCCATGCTCGCGCTCGCCGTCCTGATCCTGTGGGACAAGGTGCTCGTGCGGCGCGGGCGCTTCTTCCAGGTCGTGCAGGGCCCGCTCGTCGCCGTCGCGATCGGCATCGCCTTCCAGGCGCTGGCGCGGCGCTTCGCCCCCGGATGGGCGCTGGAGGACGAGCACCTGGTCAGCGTTCCGGTGGCGCGCGGGCTGTCGGAGATCGGCTCGCTCTTCACGCCGCCCGACTGGAGCGCGCTCGCGAACCCCGTGATCTACTCGACCGCCGTCGTGATGGCGATCGTGGCCAGCATCGAGACGCTCCTGTGCGTCGAGGCCACCGACAAGCTCGACCCGCACCGGCGCGTCACGCACAAGAACCGCGAGCTCCTCGCCCAGGGCGCCGGCAACATCGCGTCGGGCCTGATCGGCGGCCTGCCGGTCACGCAGGTGATCGTCCGCAGCTCCGCGAACATCCAGTCCGGAGGCCAGACGCGCCTGGCCACGATCGTCCACGGCCTGCTGCTGGCCGTCTTCGTGTTCGCGCTGCCCGGCGTGCTCAACCTGATCCCGCTCTCGGTCCTGGCGGCGATCCTGCTCGTGGTCGGCTACAAGCTGGCCAAGCCGGCCCTGTTCGCGGACATGTTCCGCCAGGGGTGGACCCAGTTCGTGCCGTTCTTCCTCACGATCGTGGGCATGCTCTTCACGGACCTGCTCTCGGGCGTGCTGATGGGCCTGGGCCTGGCGCTGCTCGTGATCCTGACGCGCAGCTACCGCAACGCGCTGTTCCTGCACTACGAGGAGGTGGACGGGAGCGGCGGCCCGCCCCGCATCCGCATGCGCCTGGCCGAGGACGTGAACTTCCTCAACCGCGGCGCGATCGTGCGCCAGCTCGCGGACATCCCCGACGGCGCGTGCGTGACCATCGACATGAGCCACTGCGTGTCGGTGGACCACGACGTCCTCGAGGCGATCGAGGAGTTCGAGAAGTCCGCCGGGGAGCGCGGGATCCAGCTCGAGGTCCTGCACCAGTCGAAACGCGCCGCCACCGCCGCCTGAGCCAACCGCTGACCGGAGACGAGATGCGCACGCACACCCGCGAGACCCAGCAGTCGATCACCCCCGCCGAGGCCCTGCAGTACCTCAAGGAGGGCAACGAGCGCTTCTGCGCCAACCTGCGCGCCAACCGCAACCTCCTGCAGCAGGCCAACGACACGCGCGACGGACAGTTTCCGTTCGCCGCCATCCTGTCCTGCATCGACTCGCGCACGTCGGCCGAGCTGATCTTCGACCAGGGCCTGGGCGACGTCTTCTCGATCCGCATCGCCGGCAACTTCGTGAACGACGACATCCTCGGGAGCCTCGAGTTCGCCTGCAAGCTGGCGGGCTCGAAGCTGATCGTCGTGCTCGGCCACACCAGCTGCGGCGCGATCAAGGGCGCCTGCGACGGCGTCGAGCTCGGGCACCTGACCGGCCTGCTGGGGAGGATCCGCCCGGCCCTGGGCAGCGTGCGCGAGCCGACCGACCCCGCGCGGCGGAACTCCCGCAACGAGGCGTTCGTGCAGGCCGTGGCCGATGCCAACATCGACCGCGCGGTGGCCGAGATCCGCGAGCGCAGCCCGCTCCTGCGCGAGATGCTCGAGGCCGGCTCGCTCGCGCTGGTGGGCGGCATGTACGACATCGCCAGCGGCCGCGTGGACTTCCACCCCTCGCCCGAGCTCCCGGCGAAGGCCTGAGACGGGCGGCGGCGCTCAGGAGCCCGCGCCCTGGCCCTGCGGCGGGCCGGCGATCCCGATCACGCCGAAGGCGACGCGTCCGCCCGCCGCGCCCGAGGGCTGCGCGAAGGTGTCCGGCTCGGCGTGCACGACCAGCGCGCGGCCGAGGATCGAGTGCTCGCCGGAGAGCGCCAGGACCTCGTCGGTGAGGTCGATCGTCGCCGTGCCGTCCGCGCCCGCCTCGATGTTGCCGAGGTCGCCGACGTGGCGCTCGTCGTCCGTGCGCCGCCCGTGACGGTGTCCTTCCGGCGCGAAGTGCCCGCCCGCCGACGCGCCCTGGGCGTCGTCGGAGAGGTCGCCGAACTCGTGCACGTGGAAGCCGTGCTGGCCGGGCTGGAGCCCGCGGATCGTCCCGGTGACGTGCACGCCGCCGGCGACCCGCTCGAAACGCACCTCGCCGCTCACGGCGTCGCCGCCGATCGGCACGAGCACGGCCAGCGCGCGCTGGACGCCGGCGTCCGCCGCGGCCGCCTGGCTGGAGGAAGGCCGGCACGCGGCGAGCAGCAGGGGAGCGCCGAGGGCGGCGAGGACGATCGGGAGATGGTTCTTCATGCGGAGCTCCTGGAAGGGTCGAGCGGGTCGGAACGGACGGGTTGCATCGCGCGTGCCCGGCGACGCGAAGCGCGCGTTGCCGGACCGGCGGCCGTCCGCGCCGCACGCGGCGCACGCCGCCTTGTACAAACCGCCGCGCGGCCGGACGCCTGGCCCCATGCGGCTACACGAGCGAGAACGCGCGCGCGCGCGCGAGGCGCTCCTCCACGTCGGCCCAGTGGACGACGTTCCAGAGCGCGTCCACGTAGTCCGGCCGGCGGTTCTGGTACTGGAGGTAGTACGCGTGCTCCCACGCGTCGATCACGAGCAGCGGGATCGAGCCCGAACCGATGTTGCCCTGGTGATCGTAGATCTGCTCCACGACGAGGCGCTCGCCCAGCGGCTCCCACGCGAGCGCGCCCCAGCCCGAGCCCTGCACCGTGGCGGTGGCCTTCGAGAGCTGCAGGCGGAAGGCCTCGAACGAGCCGAGCTGGTCGTCGATCGCCGCGGCCAGCTCGCCCTGCGGCTTCCCGCCCCCGTCGGGGCTCAGGTTCTTCCAGAAGAGCGAGTGCAGCACGTGCCCCGACAGGTTGAAGGCCAGCGTCTTCTCCAGCCCGACGAGCGCCGTGAAGTCCTCCTGCTCGCGCGCCCTGGCCAGCCGCTCGAGCGTCTCGTTCAGGTCCTTGACGTACTTCGCGTGGTGCTTCTGGTGGTGCAGCTCCAGCGCGCGCCCCTGGATGTGGGGCTCCAGAGCCGCGTGGTCGTAGGGCAGGTCGGGAAGCACGTAGGACACGGTTCCTCCTCGGGCATGGAGACGCGACGGTCGGCCGGCGCCCCGGCGGACGCGCCGGGAGCCACGGACGGCGCGGTGCAAGAAGCGGGCCGCGGGAGGCTCAGGGCTCGTCCCCGCAGGCCTCGAGCCGGCGGTCCAGGTCGAAGGCGGCGCTGATCAGGCCGACGTGCGTGAAGGCCTGCGGGAAGTTGCCCAGGTGCTCGCCGGCCGGCCCCAGCTCCTCGGCGTACAGGCCGAGGTGGTTCGCGTAGCCGAGCATCTTCTCGAACGCCAGCCGGGCCTGCTGCAGGTCGCCCGAGCGCGACAGGCACTCGACGTACCAGAACGAGCACAGGCTGAAGGTGCCCTCGGTGCCCTCCAGGCCGTCGGGATAGCCGTCGGCGCCGCCGCGGTAGCGGTGCACGAGCGAGTCCTCGACCAGCCGCTCGCCGATCGCGCGCAGCGTCGCGAGCCAGCGCGGGTCGCGCGGGCCGATGAAGCGCACGAGCGGCATCACCAGCGCCCCGGCGTCGAGCGTGCGGCTGCCCGCGTGCTGCGCGAAGGCCTGCAGCTCCTCGCTCCAGAAGCCGTCGACGATGTCGCGGAAGATCGCGTCGCGCGTCGCGACCCAGCGCTCGAGCGGCAGCGGCAGCGAGCGCCGCCGCGAGAGCCGGAGCGCGCGGTCGAAGGCCACCCAGCACAGCACGCGCGAGTACAGGAAGTGCTGCGGACCCGAGCGCGTCTCCCAGATGCCCTCGTCGGGCCGGCGCCAGTTCTGGCCGAGCCAGTCGAGCATCTCGCACAGGCGCTCCCACAGGTCGAACGAGATCGGCTGGCCGAGCTTGTCGTACAGGTAGACCGCGTCCAGGAGCTCGCCGTAGATGTCGAGCTGCAGCTGCCTCCACGCCCCGTTGCCGATGCGCACCGGCCGCGAGCCGCGGTAGCCCTCGAGGTGCCCCAGCACCTCCTCGTCGAGCCCGCCGCGCCCGTCGATGCCGTACAGGACCTGCAGCGCGCCCGGCGAGGGCGCCTCCTGGCAGCGCCGGTCGATCCACTCGACGAAGCGGCCCGCCTCCTCGGTGTACCCCAGGCGCGAGAGCGCGTAGAGCGCGAAGGACGTGTCGCGGATCCAGCAGTAGCGGTAGTCCCAGTTGCGCTCGCCGCCGACCACCTCGGGCAGCCCGAAGGTCGGCGCCGCCACGAACGCGCCGTGCTCCTGCGAGCACAGCATCTTCAGCGTCAGGGCCGAGCGATGGACCGTCTCGCGCCAGCGCCCGTCGTAGGTCGAGCGCCCGATCCAGCGGCGCCAGAAGTTGAGCGTGCTCTTGAAGGCCTGCGCGACGTAGCGCTCGCCCGTGCACGGGCTCTCGGCGCCGTCGTCCACGACCAGCTCCATCACGAAGTCGGCGTGCTCGTCGGCGCGCAGCGTGAACTCGGCGGAGGCGTCGCCGTCGCGCAGCTCGAGCGGCACCGAGCCGCGCAGGCGCACGGCCGTGCGGTCGGCGCCCCGCGAGCGGAAGACCAGCGCGCCGTCGGCGCAGCGCTCGACCGCGTGCCGCGCGCGGCCGTAGTCGAAGCGCGGCTGGAAGGCCATGCGGAAGCGCACCTCGCCGCGCACCGTCTTCGCGCGCCGGACGAGGTTGTGCGCGACCTGCCCGTCGTCCTCGACCGGCATCAGGTCGGAGACCTCCGCCACGCCGTCGTCGGAGAGGAAGCGCGTCAGGAGCACGTTCGAGTCGGGCAGGTAGAGCTGCACGTGGTCGGCGCGCTCCAGCACCGGGGCGATGCGGAAGCGCCCGCCCCTCTCGTGGTCGAGCAGCGCCGCGAAGATCGTCGGCGAGTCGAAGCGCGGGAAGCACAGGAAGTCGATCGAGCCGTCGGTCGCGACCAGGGCGACCGTGTACAGGTCGCCCACCACGCCGTGGTTCTCGATCGGCGGGTAGGGAGAAGCCTCGCGCCTCACGCAGCCGCCCCCCCACGCCTCTCCCCGGACGCGCGCGGCGCGCCGGCAGCTGCCCGCGACGGCCCGCCGCGGCTCGAGGGGCTCGCCGTCATGCGCGACCTCCCGCAAGGCGCGTGCCTCGGCCGCCGCCCCGCCCGACCGCTCAGGCGGCTCCCAGCGGCTCCCCGGCGCGCGCGGCGCCCGCGCCCGGCTCGTGCGCGGCGCGCTCGCGCGACGGCGGGGCGTCCTCGACCGGGAGCGGCAGGCGCACCTCGAAGGTCGCCCCGCGCCCGACGCCCGCGCTGCGCACGGCGACGCGGCCGCCGTGCAGCTCGACCAGGAGCCGCACCAGCGCGAGGCCGATCCCGAGCCCGCGCGCCGCCCTCGGGGAGTCGCCCTCGAGCTGGCAGAACATCTCGAACACCTCCTCCTGGCGCTCGGGGGCGATGCCGATCCCGTCGTCCTGCACCGCCAGGCACAGCGCACCGCGCTCGCGGCGCGCGCGCAGCGCGACGTGGCCGCCGGGCGGCGTGTAGCGCGCGGCGTTGGCGAGCAGGTTCTGGAGCACCTGCGCCAGCCGGACCGGATCCGCGTCGAGGACGAGCGCCTCGGGCACGTCCAGCGCGAGCGCGTGCCCGCCGGCGGCGAACAGCTCCTGCGTGGCCTCGACGGCGGTGGCGACGACGCCCGCCAGCTCGACGCGCGCGCGCTGCAGGCGCAGCGTGCCGCGGCGGATGCGCGAGGCGTCGAGCAGGTCGTCCACCAGGCGCGCGAGCTGCCCGACCTGGCGCCCCATCATCGCCGCGCTGCGCTCGACGAGCGCCTCGTCGCGCCCCAGGCGCAGGAGCTCCAGCGCGCTGCACAGCCCCGACAGCGGGCCGCGCAGCTCGTGCGCCAGCATGGCCAGCGACTCGTCCTTGCGCCGGTCGGCGGCGCGCAGCGCCTCCTCGGCCTCGACCTGCTCCTGCACGTCGCTGGTCGTGCAGATCCAGCGCCGCGCGCGGCCGCGCCGGTCGAGCACGGGCAGCGCGCGCCACAGCACCCAGCGCGGCTCGCCGTCGGCGCGGCGCAGGCGGAAGCGCAGCTCGTGCGGCTCGCCGCGCGCCAGCTTCTCGGCCAGGCGCGCCAGCGTGGCGCGGCGCTCGCCCTCGGGCAGGAGCGCCGACCAGCCCTCGCGCCGCACGGCCGCGAGCGAGACGCCCGTGAAGCGCGTCCAGCTCCGGCTGACGTACTCGACCACGCCGCCGGGGTCGAGCGTGCAGGTCATGTGCGGCGCCGCCTCGGTCAGGAGCCGGTAGCGCTCCTCGCTGCGGCGCACGCGCTCGTGGAGCCGCGCGTTCTCCAGCGCGACGCCGGCCTGCGCGGCGACGGCGCGCACGATCTCCTCGACGCCCGCGTCGAAGACGCCGGGATCGGGATGGCCGAGGAACAGGCCGCCCTGCACGCGCCCGCCCGGAGAGACGACGGGCACCGCCAGGCAGCTGCGCACGGACTCCGCCGCCGCGCCGCGCCGCGGCGCCGCGCGCCCGTAGCGCGGGTCGCCCGCGACCCCGCAGCGCGCATCGCGCGCGACGTCGTCGCAGCGCACGACCCCGCGCCCCGCGAGGGTCGCGGCGAGGAGCGGCGCGGCGCGCGGGATCGCGAAGCGCTCGAAGGCCTCGCGCGGCGCGCCCGAGAACGTGCAGAAGACCGGCGCGTCGCCCTCCTGTCCGCTGCGGAAGAAGGCGCCGTAGCGCGCGCCGCTCAGCTCCGTGGCGGCGTCGGTGACCGCCTGCAGGAGCGCTTCGGCGTCCACGGCTCCGGCCAGCGACACCTGCGTGCGCTGGATCGCGCGCAGCGCGGCCAGCGCGTCGCGCACGCGCGGCGTCCGGCGCGCCGGGCGCTCGTGGCGCAGGCGCAGGAAGCCGAGCAGCGCCACGATCCACACGAGCGCGAGCGCCACGAGCGCGCCGACCGGCCAGCCGTGCCCCGCGCCCGTCGTGACCCACGGCGTCCCGAGCAGGGCCCCGCCCAGCGGCAGCGTCAGGACGGCCCACGAGGTGGTGCTGGTTCCGCGCATGGCTGATCCTCCAAGCGCGCTCGCCGGGGCGAGCGCAGGTCGGTGGGACACCTCCATCTTGGATCGCCGCGCGCGCCCGCCGGGCGCGCCGGCGCGAGGCAGGCGCCAAGTCCCTGCGCGCGCACGACCTCCGAGGCCATGAAATCGGCCTCATGCGCTCGCGATCCCGCAGCGCGGGCCGCCGGGCGCGCTGCGGCAAGCGCGGGCAGGAGCTTTCTACATTCCTCGGCCGCGACCGCGACGCGCGCGCACGCCGCGGACGAGCGCGGCGGAACGGCATGCTGCTTGCGCGCAGCCGGGCATGAAGAAACCGGTGCGCGTCGGCGTGTTCTCGACCTTCCACGAGGCGGACCGGGCCATCGACGGCCTGATCGCCGAGGGGTTCACCGAGAGCGAGATCTCCGTCATCTGCCCGCAGTGCGAGTCGCCGGTGCACACCGGCGTGCACGAGCAGGAGCCCGCGGGCGCGCACACGCCCGAGGCCGCTGCGGCCGGCGGCACGCTGGGCGCCCTGGTCGGGCTGCTCAGCGCCGCGGTGGGGATCACCGCGACCGGAGGCGCCGGCCTGCTCGTCGCGGGCCCGCTGCTCGGCGGCGCGGCCGCGGGCGCCGTCGCGGGCGGCTTCATCGGCGCCATGACCACGCGCGGCTTCGAGCCCGAGATCGCCGACTTCTACGACCAGTCCCTCGAGAAGGGCAAGATCCTGGTCGCGGTCGAGAGCCACGACGACGCGCGCCTGCGCGTCGCCGAGCGCGTGATCTCCGCCGCGGGCGCCGAGCCGATCCAGCTGCCCGAGGGTTGAGAATCCCCAGAAGGCGAGCGCGCTCGCACCCTCGTCAACGCTCCGAGACGGAGCCTCGGCGGCGCTCAGGCGTGTCCGTGCAGGAGCCCGGCGACCCCCGTCCGCGACGGACGTGAGCCGCGCGGCAGCACGTGCACGGCGCCGCCGCGGCGCAGCACGATGCCGGCCAGCTCGTCGAGCACGTCCTCCCCCGGCCAGCCCTCCTCGAGGGAGCCGTCGTCCTCGCGGACGTGGCCCGGTCGCGCGGCGTCGGCGGCGATCCACAGGCGCTCGACACGGCTCTCGAGCGCGCGTCGCACGAGCTCGGGCACCCCCTCGACGCACGCCTCGGCCTGGCCGCGGGCGCGCTCGAGGTCGTCCTCGGCCGAGCGCGCCTGCTCCTGCGCGAGCGCGTGCACGAGCGGCCAGGCCGCCTCGTGCACCTGCGCGGGAGAGAGCTCGTCGGCGTTCCCCTCCACGCCTTGCGCGAGCAGCCCTTCGAGCGCGTGCGCCTTGCGGAAGCGCCCCTGGCTGCCGGCGTCGGCGAAGAGGACGAGCGGCGTGCCCGCGCCGCGCCAGTGCTCCGCGACGGCCGCGGCGACCGCGCGGTGGAAGCGCTCCAGGTCGAGCGAGCGCTCCGCGCTCGCCCCTCCCTGGCCGTGGTGCACGACGGCCGCGCGCGCATCGCCGGACGCGTCGCGACCGGCGCTGTGCTGCTGGTGTCCCTCGGGCGCCTCGAGCTGCGCGCCGAGCGCCGCCTCGAGCGTCCCCGGCACGTCCGGCGCCGCGCGCGCGCGCGCGCCGCTCGCGTCGCCCTCGAAGAGCGCCACGCGGCGCGGCGAGAGGGCCAGCGCGCGGTAACGCCGCTCGTGCGACAGCGCCTCGAGCAGCGGCAGGACGCGCGGCCGGCGCGAGACCGCGACCAGCGGCCGCTCGAACGCTTCCAGACGCGTCCCGAAGGTCCAGCGCCGCGCCCCGCGCGCGTCGAGGCAGAGGGCCAGCGTCCACGGCAGGGGCGGCAGCGCCGCCGGTGCGGGCGAGCCCTCGCGCAGCCCCTCGTGCAGCGCGCGCAAGGGGGCGAGCATGCGGCCGCGCTCCGCGGCCTCCACCCCGGCGCGCGCCAGGTCCTCCTCGGCGCGCTGCGCGGCGGCGCGCAGCTCGAGCGGCACGCGCCGCAGCTCGTCGAAGCCGGACGCGTCCGGGCTCGCGAGCACGAGCGAGACGCGCGCGCGCGGCTCGCGCGCGGCCTCGTCGAGCAGCGCGCGCAGCGCCGCGGCGTCCGGGCGCGGCGCGTGGTCCAGCGCGGAGGGCGCGGTCATCGCCGCTCCGCGGGGAGCGAGGGCCTCGGCGCGCACCGGCTGGCGCGGCTCCCGCCCGCGCAGGTCGCTCGCGGACGCTGCACTACTCGGCCCGGCGCCAGGAGGCGCGGCGCGGCTCCGGCACGCCGTCGGCCACCTCGTCCATGCGGTCGTGGAAGACCTGGGCGCGCTGGCGGGCGGCGTCGGCGTCCACCTTGGCCAGCGCCAGCCGGCGCTCGGCCGTAGCCATGGCGTCCTCGTAGCGGGTGATCGGCACGTCCGGCACGCGGTCGTCCTCCAGCTCCGAGATCGCGCGCGCCTTGCGCAGCTCGAGGTTGGCCTCGGCCACCTCCACCTTGCGGGCCGCCACGTCGCGCTCGGCGCGCGCCTGCGCGATGCGCGCCTCGTGGTAGTCGACCTGCACGCGCGACCAGTCCACGTGCGTGCGCGCGTCGGCCAGGTCCTCGTCGTAGGAGTCTCCCCGGCCCTCGGGATCCTCCACCGCGGCCGACGCGCGCGCCTCGACCAGGTCGACCTCGTCCTCGGCGAGCGCGAGCTCGCGGTCGGCCACGTCGCGCCGGTCCTGCTCGAGGTCGATCTCGCGCTCGAGCGCCGCCAGCTCGTCGCGCAGGCGCGCGCACTCGACGCGCAGGTCGTCGAGGTCGGAGCGCTCGCCGTCGGACAGGTACGCGACGTAGGAGTCGTCCACGCGCGGTTCCGTCATGCAGGCGCCGGTGAAGGACGCGGCGGCGAGGAGGAGCGGGCTGAGGAGGGTGTTTCGCATGGTCTTCCTGGTCATCGGGGCCGGGGCGGATCGTCTCGGCGATCGGCCCGCAAGGGGCGTGCCCGCGGCGCGCGGCCCGCGACCAGGACGCGCAGCACGCGGCGCAGGCGTCCTCCTCCGCGCCGCCACGCCCGCCTGGCGGCGCTTTGTAGAAGCGCCGCTTCGCGCAGCCCTTCCGCCGCGGCCCAAGCGCCTCCCGGCGCGGGCACGGCGCTTGCCACGTCCTGCGCGACGGGAAGACCGGTGCGACCGCGAGCAGGAGCGCAGGAGGCGACGACGATGGACCACACGGCGCTGGCCGGCCCCGGGCCCGGCAGAGCGGGAGCGACCGGCCGGCCGCTCTCCGGCTACCAGGGCATCTTTCGCCAGCTCGCCCGCGAGCAAGGCGAGACGTTCCGCATGCTGTGCCGCCTCGCGAGCTCGCACGAGGGCTCGGAGGTGCGCGGCGCGCTCTTCCCCCTCCTGCGCGGCGAGCTCCTCGCGCAGGGTCGCGCCGCCGAGCAGGAGCTCTACGCCCCCCTGCGCGAGCACGCGCAGACCGCCGAGCTGGTGCGCCGCGGTCGCGAGCGGCACGGCCGCGTCGAGGAGCTGGTCGAGCGGCTGCGCGTGGAGGGCTGCCACGCCGCCTCCTGGACCGGCCTCGTGCGCGAGCTGGCCGAGCTCTACGGCGACCACGTGCGCGCCGAGCAGGACGAGCTCTACCCCGCGGCCCGCGACGCCTTGACCGCGGACGAGGCGGACCGCATGAGCTCGCGCTACCTGCGCGCCCGCCACGACCACGTCGAGCGCCTGGACGACCCCGCGCATCCGCCCCGCTCTCGTTGAGGCCGGGGGCGAGGCCGGTCCTGGCAAGCCTCGCCCCTGACCTCTCTTCCTCATCCTCATGCCGATCTCGACGCCCTCCGCCGCGAGCACGCGCGCCGCTCCGGAGCCGCACGAGCGCACGCGCACCGAGCGCGTGATCGTCGTGAGCGGCGCGTCGGCGGGCGTCGGGCGCGCGATCGTGCGCGAGCTGGCGGAGCCCGGCACGTTCCTGGCGCTCCTCGCGCGCGGCGCCGACGGCCTGCGCGGCGCGTGCCGCGACGCGCGCGAGCGCGGCGCCCTCGCCCGCTCCTGGACGCTCGACGTCGCCGACGCGGACGCCGTCGAGCGCGCCGCGCGCGAGCTCGAGGACGAGGTCGGCCCGCCCGACGTCTGGATCAACAACGCCATGGTCACGGTGCTCGCGCCCAGCTGGGAGCTCACCCCCGAGGAGGTGCGGCGCGTGACCGAGGTGAACTACCTCGGCGCCGTGCACGGCACGCTGGCCGCGCTGCGCCGCATGCGCCCGCGCGGGCGCGGCACGATCGTGCAGGTCGGCTCGGCCCTGGCCTACCGCGCCATCCCGCTGCAGGCCGCCTACTGCGCCTCGAAGTTCGCGCTGCGCGGCTTCACGGACGCGCTGCGCACCGAGCTCCTGCACGAGCGGAGCGCCGTGCGCGTCACGATGGTGCACCTGCCCGCGCTGAACACGCCGCAGTTCGGCTGGTGCCGCACGCGCCTGCCGCGCCAGCCCCAGCCGGTGCCGCCGATCTACCAGCCCGAGGTCGCGGCGCGCGGCGTGCGCGAGGCGCTCGAGCGCCGCACGCGCGAGGTGTGGGTGGGCTGGCCGGCGGTGCGCGCGATCGTCGGCGGCGGGCTGGCGCCGGGCGTCGCCGACCGCTACCTGGCCGAGCACGGCTTCGAAGCGCAGCAGACCGGCGCGCCCGTGCCCCCCGACCGCCCCGACAACCTGTTCGCGCCGCTCCCCGGCGACCGCGGCGCGCATGGCGCGTTCGACGCGCGCGCGCACGCGCACAGCCGCTACGATCGCCTGCGCCGCCGGCTGCTCGCGCTGCTGGGGCTCGGGGGAGCTCGTTGAGCGCGCCGGAGCCGCGCCGCCGGCCCGGGGAGGTCATGGGAGCGCGCGGCGTGTCGCGCCCGATGGCGGAGCGTGCGCCCGGCGCCGGCGACGGCGACACGCACGGCGACCACGGCGCGCCCTACGGCCCCGAGCGCCGCGCGCTGCTCGCCTCCCACCACCGCCGCACGCTGTGGATCCCCTGGACGCTGGTCGCGCTCGGGCTGTGGACCGCGCGCTACGGGAGCTGGGACCGGCTCATCGTGTGAGCCGCCGCGGCGCCCTCGGAGCCCGCGACCTCGCGTCGCGCGCGCGCCCCGCGCGGCCGCCACTCGCCCTCGACGCGCGCGTAGGTCGCCGCGCCCGCGTCGGCGAAGCCCTCGCCGTCCCACAGGCGCACGCGCACGCCGACGACGCCGCTCTCCACGGTGATCGCGTTGTAGGCGTTGCGCTCGGCGCGCGTGCGCACCGACGTGGCGGTCCCGGCCTGCACCACGAGCGCCGAGTGCTCGGCGACCCGGTACAGCCGGTGCGTGCCGTCCACGCCGCTGCGGTGGCGATGCCCCGAGAGGATCATGTCCACGCCGCAGGCCTGCACGACGCGCATGGCCTGCGCCACGCGCCCGACGACCGCCGCGCGCGGGCGGCCGGGCGGCGGCAGGAACGGGTGGTGCGTCACGACCACCTTGAACGGGCTCCCCGCGAGCCCGCACAGCCGCGCGCGCACGAGCGCCATCTGCTCGTGCGAGACGCGCCCGTTCGCCCACGCCAGCGAGCGCGCCGTGTTCAGGCCGAGCACGGCCAGCTCCTCGTCGCCGTGGAACGGCGCGAGCTCGTCGCCGATGTGACGCCGCCAGCGTCCGAGCGGCGAGAGGAAGCGGCGCGCGAGGTCGAAGAGCGGGATGTCGTGGTTCCCCGGCACGACCAGGCGCGGCGCGGGCAGGCGGTCGAGGAAGGAGCGCGCGGCGCGGTACTCGGCGGAGCGGCCGCGCTGCGTCAGGTCGCCGCTGACCACGACCAGGTCGGGGGCCAGCGCGCGCACGTCGGCCAGCACCGCCTCGACCAGGCGCGCGCTCGTGCGCCCGAAGTGGAGGTCGGAGAGGTGCGCCAGCGTCCTCACGGCACGCGCGGCACCCGCACGCGCAGGCTCCCCGGCAGGCTCGAGAACACGAGCGGCGCGGCGAGCACGACCAGCTCCCCGTCCACCGCGACCTCGACCGAGCGCCCGCGCGGCTCGACCGTCAGACGCTCGGTCACGACCTTCGCCAGCTCGGGCACCTCCTCGGCTCCGGCGGCGAGCGCGCGCAGCGTGGTCCACAGGAGGCGCAGCGGGCCCATCCCGCCTCCGTAGAAGGCGCTCAGCCGCGCCTGGTCCAGGCGGCGCCGGCGGCCGGGCTCCTGCGACGAGAAGCGGTACTCGTTGTTGCCCACGAACACGAAGGGCGTGCGCACGCGCTCCTCGTTCGCGTCCCAGCGCACGCGCAGGCGCTCGAGCCGGAAGGCGCGCAGCACGTTCAGGACGGCGTAGGCCATCGCCGCCGCCTTGCCCAGGCCGAGGCGCCGCTGGTGACGCGTGCGGCGCTTCACCGCGCGCGGGTACAGGCCGAGCGAGACGTTGTTGACGAAGGCGCGGCCGTTCACGCAGCCGAGGTCCACGCGGCGCTCCTCGCCCGCCAGGAGCGCCGGCACGGCCTGCTCCAGCTCGAGCGGGACGCCGAGGTCGCGCGCGAAGTTGTTGCGCGTGCCCAGCGGCAGGACGCCGAGGGCCGTGCGCGTCCCCCGCAGCGCGCGCGCCGCCGTCGCGACGCTGCCGTCGCCGCCGCCGACGAACACGACCGCGTGGCGCTCGGCGACGCGGCGGCGCAGCTCGTCCTCGAGCTCGCCGGGCGCGTGCATCGAGAGGGCGACGCGCGCGCCCGCCGCCTCGAAGGCGCGCCGCACGCGCGCGCAGAGCTCGTGCTCGCCGCCTCCGACCGCGCAGCCCGCGCTGCCGTTCAGGAGCACGGGCACGGGCTCGCTCCCGGGGCTCGTCCCCGCGGTCGCGTCGGCGCCGACGCCGGCGCCCGGCGCGCGCGCGGCGGGAGCGTCGCCGGAGGGCGCGAGGCGGCGGGCAAAGGCGTCCACGGCGGTCCGCGGGCAAAGGCCGTGCCGGGTCCGGGGACGGCGACCGGAGGCGAGGCAGGAACGGCGTTTGCGCGCCGCGTCCCGGAGCGCCGGTCGCGGGACGGCCGGCCCTCTTCCCGGCGCACGGGGGCGCAGCGGGTCCGAAGAGGGAGACGACACGATGCACAAAGCACAGCACCAGGCGCGCATGCCCAGCGCCGGCGAGGGCGCGGCGAGGGGCGCGTTCCGGCTGCCCTCCCGCCTCGGGGCGCGCCGCCGGGCGAGGGCCGCGGCCGTCGCGGTCGGGAAGTGCGCCGGCTCCCTCTACCGCGGCACGATCCTCTCGACGCGTCGCGTGACCGATCGCGCGCACCCCGGCGAGCCTCGCGTGCGCGCGCGCGTCGCGCTCTCCGCGGGCGGCGCGGTGCTGATCGATCTGGGGCGCGCGAGCGCGCTCGCCGGCGTGGCCTTCCTCCACGGCCGGGAGATCGAGGTCGTGGCCGGGCCCGCGCACGGCGCCGTCGCGCTGCGCGCCGACGCGCTGCGCCTGGGGCGCACCTGGATCGACCTCGCCGGCGGCGGGCCCGGGAGCTGAGCCCCGCTCCGATGGCGCGCCGCGACCGCCTGGAAGCCGATCGCGCGAAGCGCGACTTCGAGCGCACGCCCGAGCCGCGCGGCGCGCCCGCGCGCCGCCGCGGACGCGGCTTCGTCGTGCAGAAGCACGACGCGAGCCGCCTGCACCACGACCTGCGCCTCGAGCTCGACGGCGTCCTGAAGAGCTGGGCGGTGCCCAAGGGACCGCCGCGCGCACCGGGCGCCCGCGCGCGGATTCCGTCCTCCTGCGCCGACCGGCACGGCGCGGCGGCGACCGCGAGTCCGGGCCGATACGCCGAGGAGCAGCAACGCCGCCAGGCGACGGAGCAGGGCGGATGCTGCGTGCGAGCGCCTCGGGCACGACGGCGGGAGCGCGTCGAAGCGCCCGGGCCGTGGCCCTCGGGAGCCCCCTAGCGCGCGCCTCCGCGAGGCACGAGCGCGGTCAGCGCCTGCCGCGCACGCTGCGCGCGTGAGAGCGGCGGAGCCTCCTGGCCGAGCAGCACCGCGCCGCAGGCGCCCGCCGCGAGGCCGAGCAGCCCGCCGCGGCGGATCCCGGCGAGCAGCAAGATCCCACCGCCCACGCGGCGCGCGACCGGGCCGGCGCGCTCCGCGAGCGAGGGTCCCTCGCCCGCGTCGGGCTGCAGCGCGTCGCGTCCCGCGCGGCGGCCGAGCACCGTCCCGCGCTCGAGCCAGCGGCGCTGGCGCGGCGAGAGCTCGTCGGCGACCCAGCGGCCCTCGAGCGCCTCTCCGTCGGTCGCGCTGGGCGCCGGGAGCGCGCGCGCGACGCGCGCGGCCACCGCGCTCGCCGTCGCGGGCGCGACGCCGTGCAAGCGCGTCAGGACCTTCGCGTAGCCGGGCACGACGACCTCGGCCTGGCCGCGGCGAGCGCCGCGCACCGCCGCGCGCGCGGCGCGGCGCGCGCTCATCGAGAGGCCGGGCAGGCTCGAGCCGAGCGCGAACCACACGAGCTCGCGCGTGCGCTGTCCCTTGAAGCGCGCGTTCCAGAACGAGCCCGTGCGCAGCGTGCCCGGCACCAGCGTGGTCACGCAGATGCCCCGCGGCGCGAGCTCGGCCCGCAACCCCTCCGAGAGGCCCTGCAACGCGAACTTGGCCGTGTCGTAGGGCAAGAGGTGCGGCAGCGCGATGCGCCCGCCGAGCGACGAGACGTTGATCAGGTGGCCGCTCTGGCGCGCGAGGAAGTGCGGCAGGAGGGCCAGCGTGCAGTGCAGCGCGCCCTCGCAGATCACGCGGTGCGCGCGCCGGAAGTCCTCCAGGCGCGCGTGCTCCACCGGGCCGACGTCGATCGTGCCGGCGTTGTTGACCAGCACGTCGACGCGGCCGAAGCGCTCGAGCGCGTGGGCGACCATCGCGGCCACCTCCTCCTCGCTGGTCACGTCGCAGCGCAGCGCGAGCACCTCCGCGCCGCGCTCGCGCAGGTCGCGCGCGGCGCGCGCGAGCTCCGCGTCGTCGCGCGCGCAGATCACGAGCCGGCAGCCCTCGGCCGCCAGCTCGCGCGCGATCCACAGCCCCAGGCCGCGCGTGCCCCCGGTCACGAGCGCCACGCGCCCGCTCCAGCTCGGGAGCCGCGCGTCGCGCACGCGGCGGGCGATCGCCCACGCGCCGGCCGCGGCGCCGGCCGCGACGAGCAGGCGCGCGCCGCGCCGCCCACGGCGGCGGGCCACGCGCGCCAGCGCGGTCGCCGCCGGCCCGGCCGCCGCCGACGCGCCGGCGCGCAGCGCGCGCCGCGAGCCCGCGCCCGACCCGCGGCGCGAGTCGCCGTCGGGCTCGCCTCGGTCCGCGCGACCCGCGGGGCGCAGCGCGCCCGCCGCGCGCTCGCCCGCCTCGCGCAACCGCGCGCCCAGCCGCTGCGCCTGCTCACGCGCCTCCACGCCCAGCCGCTGCGCTCCCTCGCGCGCCTCGTCGAGCCAGATCCCGGCGCGGCGCTCCAGGCGACGCACCCTCTTCCTCGCTCCTCGATCGAACATCTTGCTGGCCTCCTCGCTGCGCCGTCGGCCGCAAGGGACGTGCCGCCACGCGCTTCGCGCGCGGACCGCGGCGACCGGGCCCGCCGCACGCGCTGCGGAGGAGGGGTTGTAGAAAGCTCCGCGCGCTCGTCGCGCGCCGTCCGTCCGGGACGGCCCGCGCCGCGCTGCGCAGCGTGGAGCGGGAGTTGCATGCCCAGCGCGAGAGTGCCGAGAGCGCCTTGAAGACACGCCGGACGTGCGCACCTGGATGCGGCAGCGGACCGCTCGCGGCCGGCGACCGGCCGCGCCGCATCGCGAGCGACGAGGAGCGCCGCCCGTGAGCGACCCGCTCCAGCCCGATCCTCTCCACGATGCGCAGCGCGCGGCGGCCGCGGAGCGGCGCCGGCCCGACGGGGCGCTCGTCGCGGCCGGCGCGCCGCGGCACGCGGCGCTCTTGCGGCTGCTCGCCATCGGGCTGGTCGTCGCGGCGCTCTACCTGATGCGCAGCGTGCTCGCCCCGCTGGCGATCGCGATCCTGCTCGGCGTCGCCCTCGCTCCCGTCGTGACCCGCCTGCAGCGGCTCGGGTTGCCGAACGTCCTGGCGGTAGGCCTCGTGACGACGCTCGTGTGCGGCTCGATCGGTGGCCTGGCCTTCGTGATCTCGCGCCAGTTCGTCGAGCTCACGGCCTCGCTGCCCCGCTACCGCCAGAACATCGAGGAGCGCGTGCGCTCGCTGCGCATCGACGGGCACAGCCCGATCGGCGAGGCGGCGCGCATGGTCGAGGACATCCAGCGCCAGATCGAGGCGCCGGAGGAGGAGCGAGAGGCGGCCGGCGCGCCGGCGTCCGCGTCGCGGTCGCCGCGGCAGGAGCCGCGTCCCGTCCCCGTGAGCGTGCAGCCGCCGAAGACCTCGCCCTTCGACCTGATCGGCGGCCTGGTCGGTCCCTTGCTCGGGCCGCTGGCGGGGCTCGGGATCGTCGTCGTGTTCGTGGTCTTCTTCCTGCTCTACCGGCGCGACCTCGGCGACCGCCTGATCTACCTGGCCGGCCGCAGCCACCCCGACTTCACCACGGGCGCGGTGGCGGAAGCGGAGCAGCGCATCAGCCGCTACCTGCTGGCGCACATCGCCCTGAACGGCATGTACGGCCTCGCGACCGGCGTCGGCCTGTGGCTGATCGGCCTGCCCGCGCCGGCGTTCTGGGGCATGCTGGCGGGCACGCTGCGCTTCCTGCCGTACGTCGGGCCGTGGACGGGCGCGCTCCTGCCGCTGACGCTCTCGCTGGCCGTCTTCGACGGCTGGAACGGGCCGCTGAGCGTCGCCGGCCTGTTCCTCGCGCTCGAGCTCGTCAGCAACAACGCGCTCGAGCCCTGGCTGTACGGCGCGAGCACCGGGCTCTCCACCGTCGCCGTGCTCGTCGCCGCCCTCTTCTGGGGCTGGCTGTGGGGTCCGATCGGGATCGTCCTGTCCGTGCCGATGACGGTCGTCCTGGTCGTGCTCGGCCGTTACCTGCCGCCGCTCGCGATCTTCACGGTGCTGTTCGGCGACGAGACGACGCTGGCGCCGGCGGTGCGCTTCTACCACCGGGTCCTGGCGGGCGCCGACCTGGACGAGCTCCGGCCGCGGCGCGCGCTCGAGCCCGACGCGCTGGTCGAGCTCGTCGACGAGGTCGTGCTGCCGGCGGTCAGCATGGAGAAGGCGCAGCGCGCGCGCGGCGCGCTCGGGGCGGAGCATTCGTCGCGCTTCCACGGCGCGGTCGAGGAGGCGCTGGAGGAGCTCGAGCAGGAGGAGGACACGCAGCCGGGCGACGCCGTGCTGTGCGTCCCGGCCAGCGAGGAGTCCGACGAGCTGGCCGCGCGCCTGGCGGCGGTGACGGTCACCGCCTCCGCGCAGGGGCGCGTCGCGCGCAGCGTCCCGCGCGAGGAGCTGGCGACGCCGACGCGGAGCGCGCCGCCGGCCGCGGTGCTCGTCTGCTCGTGCGCGCCGCACGCCTGGCGCGACGTGCGCCAGACCTGCCGCGAGGCGCGCCTGCGCTACCCGGGCGCGCGGCTCCTCGTCGGTCTGTGGGGACGGCCGCTGCGCGAGCGCGCGAGCCCGCCGCTCGGTCGGCTGGGGGTCGCGGGCGTCAGCTCCTCCCTCGCCGGCGCGCTGCAGCAGCTCGCGACGCCGGCGCATCCCGTCCCGCCGCCGCCGCAGCGCGCGCCGGAGCCCGACCTCGCGCGCTGAGCGTCGGCCGCGCCCTCCGCGGGGCCGGCCGGCTCCCGTCCGGGCTCAGCGGACGCGCTGCAGCAGGACGAGGCTCAGCGCGGGCAGCTCGCGCGCCGCCTGCGGGCCGAGCTCGGCGCCGCGCTCGTCCAGCCAGCCGTGCGCCGTGTCGAGCAGCTCGCGCCAGCGGCCGCGCAGCGCGCCGTCGGGCATGCGGAACGCGACCGGCGATAGCGTGGCGTTGAAGAGCACGAGGAAGTCGTCGTCCACGACGCGTTCGCCGCGCAGGTCCGGGCTCGCGATGCCCTGCCCGTTCAGGAAGACCGCGAGCGCGTTCGCCTCCTGCTCCTCCCAGTGCTCCTCGCCCATCGGCGTGCCCGCCGGCGTGAGCCAGGCGATGTCCACCACGCCGGCGCCGTGGATCGGGCGCCCCTGGAACCAGCCGCGGCGGCAGAAGACCGGGTGCGCGCGGCGGAAGTGCACCAGCCGGCGCGTGAAGGCCAGCAGGTCCTCGTCCGCCGCCTCCCAGTCGTACCAGGACGTCTCGTCGTCCTGGCAGTAGGCGTTGTTGTTGCCGCGCTGCGTGCGGCCCAGCTCGTCGCCGCCCAGCAGCATCGGCACGCCCTCGGAGAGGAGCAGCGTGGCGAGCAGGTTGCGCTTCTGCCGGCGGCGCAGCTCGAGCACGGCCGGGTCGTCGGTCGGCCCCTCGTGACCGTGGTTCCACGAGCGGTTGTCGTCGTGGCCGTCGCGGTTCCCCTCCTGGTTCGCCTCGTTGTGCTTGCGCTCGTAGGAGACCAGGTCCTCGAGCGTGAAGCCGTCGTGGCACGTGACGAAGTTGACGCTCGCGTAGGGGTTGCGGCCCGACGTCTCGTACAGGTCGGAGCTGCCGGTGAAGCGGTAGCCGAAGGTCGCCAGCTTCTCGGGCGTGCCGCGCCAGAAGTCGCGCACGCAGTCGCGGTAGTCGCCGTTCCACTCCGACCACAAGGGCGGGAAGCCGCCGACCTGGTAGCCGCCCTCGCCGACGTCCCACGGCTCGGCGATCAGCTTCACCTGGCTGATGACCGGGTCCTGCTGGATGATGTCGAAGAAGGCGGCCAGACGGTCCATCTCGTGCAGCTCGCGCGCCAGCGCCGGCGCCAGGTCGAAGCGGAAGCCGTCCACGTGCATCTCGAGGATCCAGTAGCGCAGCGAGTCCATGATGAGCTGCAGCACGTGCGGGTGGCGCATGTTGAGCGAGTTGCCCGTGCCCGTCGTGTCGAGGTAGAGGCGCGGGTCCTCGGGCGCGAGCCGGTAGTACGCGGCGTTGTCGATGCCCTTCAGCGAGAGCGTCGGCCCCAGGTGGTCGCCCTCCGAGGTGTGGTTGTAGACGACGTCGAGGATCACCTCGATGCCGGCGCGATGCAGCGTCTTCACCATCGACTTGAACTCGACCACCTGCGCCGCGAGCCGCCGCGAGGCGGCGTACTCGTCGTGCGGCGCCAGGAAGCCGATCGAGTCGTAGCCCCAGTAGTTGCGCAGGCCCTTCTCGACCAGGAACTCGCGGTGCACGAACTGGTGCACGGGCATCAGCTCGACGGCGGTCGCGCCGAGCGCGCGCACGTGCTCGACGATCGCGGGGTGCGCCAGGCCGGCGTACGTGCCGCGCAGCTCCGGCGGCACGCCGGGGTGGCGCATCGAGATGCCGCGCACGTGCGTCTCGTAGACGACCGTCTCGTTCCACGGCGTGCGCGGCGCGCGGTCGTCGCCCCAGTCGAAGGCCGGCTGCACGACCACCGAGCGCGGCACGTACGGCGCGGAGTCCGTGCGCTCGGGCGCCCCGTCGGGCTCGCCCGGCGCGTGGTCGTACAGCGCGCGGCACCAGCGCACCGAGCCGACGAACGCCTTGGCGTACGGATCGAGCAGCAGCTTGGCCGGGTTGCAGCGCTGCCCGCGCTCGGGCGCCCACGGCCCGTGCACGCGGAAGCCGTAGCGCTGGCCCGGCCCGACGCCGGGGGCGTAGCCGTGCCAGCAGAAGGCGTTCGACTCGGGCAGCTCCAGGCGCTCCTCGCGCCCCTCTTCGTCGAACAGGCACAGCTCGACCTTCTCCGCCACCTCGGAGAACAGCGAGAAGTTCGTCCCGGACCCGTCGAAGGTCGCCCCGAGCGGGTACGCCTGCCCCGGCCACAGGCGCGCGGGCCGCGCCGCCGGAGCCGCGGGCGGAGGGAGCGGGTCGTCGTGGGGGCCTGCCATCGGCGCAGCGTACGCGACGGCGGGCGCCGTGCCGACGCGCGGCCCGGACTCGTCGTGCGCGAGCGCGCCCGCGCGAGGAGTCGGGCCCGTCAGCCCGCGGGAGCGGCGGGCAGCGCGGCCGCGCGCAGGCGGACGAGCGCTCCCAGCCTGGCGGCCAGGCCGCCGCTCGCCTCGAGCGCCTCGAGCGAGAGCCGCGCGCGCACGCGCCAGTTCTCGGGCCGCTCGGTGCCCGGCGCGTTCTGCCGGCGCGTCTCGCCGGCGAGGTCGTCCAGCGCGACGGAGAGCAGCCGCGCGTCCGTGCGCGCCAGCGCCGCGAGCGAGGCGTCGAGCACGCGCTCGACCTCGTCGGCGAGCGCTCCGGGCGCCAGCGCGCCCGCGCGCACGAGCTCGGCGCGCCAGGCGGCGCGGAAGCGCTCGCGCGCCGCGCGCTCGAGGGCGAGCTCCTCCGGCGCCAGCTCCCCGCGCTCCTCGTGCTCGTCGAGGTCGCGCCCCGTCCACCACGCGGCGAAGGGCGGGAGGTCGTGCGAGCCGAGCGAGAGCAGCGCGCGCTCGGGCACGGGCTCGAGCTCGAACGGGCCCGCGCCGCCCGCGCCGGCCGGCCGGAAGGAGAACGGCAGCACGAGCGTGCGGTGCAGGCCGTGCTCGTGCATCGCGCCGCGCACGGCGGGCGGGACCGTGCCCAGGTCCTCGCCCACGATCGCGCAGCCCGCGCGCGCCGCCTCGAGCGCGATCACGGCGAGCTGCTCGTTCGCGCGGTAGCGCACGTACGCGCCCGCGCGCGCGTCCGCGCCGGGCGGCACGACCCACAGGCGGTGCAGCGCCATCACGTGGTCGAGCCGCAGCGCGCCGGCGCAGCGCGCGTGCCGGCGCAGCGCCAGCGCCAGCTCGCGGTAGCCGCTCGCGCGCGCGCCGCGCGGGTGCGGCGGCGGAAAGCCCCAGCGCTGGCCGCCGCTGAAGAAGGCGTCGGGCGGCGCGCCCGCCGAGGCGCCGACCAGGAACGCGCCGGGGTCGTCCGCGACGTCGAAGCCGTCGCCGCGCACGCCGAGCGGCACGTCGAGGAGCAACGCGACGCCGCGCTCGTGCGCGGCGCGGCGCACGCCGTCGAGCGCCTCCTCGCACTGCCACTGCGCGTACGCGTGCAGCGCGGCGTCCACGGGCGCCCCGCTCTCCTGCGGCTCGCGCGCGGCGCGCCAGCGCGCGTAGCGCTCGACGTCGGGGCGCTCGCTCCGGAAGCGCGCGAAACGCCGCGCGCGCTCGCCCGCCACGGCGCGCGCGCACGGCGCGAGCACGGCGCGCGCCAGCCGCGCGGCGGCCTGCGGATCGGCCAGCGGACCGCGGGCCGCGGGGGCGGCCGCGCGCAGCAGGCGCGCGGCCTCCTCGCAACGCTCCTCCTCGACGACCCGGTCCAGGTCGAGGAAGCGCTCGTCCCAGTGCCGGCGGCTGAGCGGCGCGTACGGGCTCGCGTCGCGCGCGTCGCAGGCGGTGAGCGGCGTCGTCGCGACCGCGCGCAGGCCCAGGCCGCCCGCCCAGCGCGCCAGGCGCGCCAGCTCGCGCCAGCCGCCGGCGTGGCGCGTGCGCGCGTCGTGCAGCTCGTAGGCCGGCGCGAAGAGGCCCACGCCGCGCGCGAGCGCCGGGGTGAGGCGCGGAGCGCTGACGACGATCGCGCGCCCCTCGCGACCGGCCGCGGCGAGCGTGAGCTCGTACCAGCCGTGCGGCAGGGAGAGCGGCAGCGTCCAGCACGGACCGCGCGCGCCGCGCGGCGTCTCCAGCTCGTCGAGGCGCGCGCTCCACGCGCCGCGCTCCTCGCGCCCGTCGGGGCGCTCGTGGTCGAACGCGGTCAGGCGCGCCTCGAGGCGCCCGCGGCGCGCCTCGCCCGCGGGGAGCGACA
This sequence comes from uncultured bacterium, assembly GCA_902826945.1. The sequence continues at coordinate 36,746 of CADEGS010000012.1, forward strand.
GCGCGACGATGGGCGGCTCGCCGTCCCAGGCGACGAGCACCGGCTCGAGCGGCGACGCGGCGCTCTCCGCCCCCTCGTCCGTGTCCTGCACGCGACCGAAGAGCTCCAGGAGCGCGAGCAGCGCGTCGGGCGCGACGGTGCGCGTCGCTCCGCCCGTGTCGCGCCACACGGGATGGATCCCGTGCAGGCGCGCGATGCGGTGCAGGGCGCGGAGACCGTGGATCGGAGGCATGCGGCGCGCGGGGGAGCGCGGCGGCAGAGTCTAGGGCGAGCGCGCGCGCCGCGCGGCCCCCGCGGAACATCTTGCACGCGGATTGAACATCCCGGCCGGCGCGGAGAGCGCGGCGGGTCGCGCGCGGGCTGTCGGAACGCCGACGCGCGCGTCGCGCGCCTCGCGTGCCGGCACGCACCTTGCGGGCCGCGGGGCGCCGCCGCGGCTGCGGCGGTCCCAGCCCAGCGCCGGCGCGAACGCAGCCGGCGACCGCCCGCAACCGCTTCCCAAGGAAGGTCCCATGTTCCCCCGCTCCCCCCGCCAGCGCCTGACGATCGGCGCGGCCCTCCTGCTCCTGCCGTTCGCGGCCGCCTGCGACGACGACGACGACGACGACGACGGCTCGTTCACGCCCCAGGAGAGCGGGTTCAGCGCGCTCCTGGACGAGGCGCAGCAGCTCCCGCCCGCCGCGGCCGGCGCGCGCGTGCGCGTGACCGTGACGAACCTGGCGCCGGAGACGGGCACGTTCCAGTCCCCCGTCTGGCTCGCCTTCCACGACGGCACGTTCGAGCTCCTCGACGCGGGCTCGGCGGCCGACACGTACTTCCCGGTCGACGGCGCGCTCGAGCGCGCGGCCGAGGACGGCGACCTCGACCCCCTCGCCGACGCCTTCGCGGCCTCCGCCGCCGGGGGGGTGCAGGACGTGCGCCTGGGACAGCTCGGAGAGGACCCCGGCCCGCTGGCGCCCGGCGAGACGATCCGCGCGGTGTTCGAGCTCGATCCGCTGGATCCGCGGACGCGCTACATGAGCTTCGTCAGCGCCGTGCTGCCGAGCAACGACGCCTTCGTCGCGAACGACGACCCGCTGGCGCACGAGATCTTCGACGCGGGCGGCGTGTTCGTCGCGACGGACTTCGTCGTGACGGGCGGCGACGTGCTCGACGCCGGCACCGAGGTCAACGACGAGGACCCCGCCAGCACGAACTTCTTCGGGCAGGGCTCGCCCGACAGCGGCATGGACGAGAACGGCGTGGTGACGGCGCACGCGGGCTACCTCGCCGCCGGCATGGGCGGGATCCTCGACGACCAAGAGTTCGCGGAGGCGGACTTCACGGCGCCCGGCTACGAGATGCTCTCCTTCCGCTTCGAGGAGCTGCCGGCGGCGGACGACGCGCTGGGCGTGGCCGCGCTCGAGCTGATCGACGGCGGCGACGCGCTGCGCTTCACGATCGCGGCCAGCGGGCTCTCCGGGCGGGTCACCGGGGCGCACGTCCACTCCGGCGCCGCGGGCACGACCGGGCCGGTGGTGCTCGACCTCGAGGGCTCGATCGTCGAGGACGCGGACGGGAGCGTGCGCATCGAGGGCGAGCAGGCGACCGATGCGGACCTCCTGATGGCGCTCGCCGCGGGCGAGCTCTACGTCGACGTCCACACCGCGCTGAACCCCGACGGCGAGCTGCGCGGGCAGGTCACGGGCGACGCCACGACCACCTACCTGGGCACGCTGGACGCCGACCAGGAGCTGCCGCCTCCGGTGACGGGCACCGCCGTGCGCGTCGTGCTGCGCAACCGCGCTCCGGCCATGGGCACCTGGCAGACGCCGGTGTGGCTCGGCTTCCACGACGGCACGTTCGACACGAACGACGTCGGGACCACGGCGCTCTCGCTGTTCCCCGTGACGAACGCGCTCGAGCACCAGGCCGAGGACGGCGACCCCGATCCGATGACGGAGGCCTTCGAGGCGATGCAGCCGGGCGGCGTGCAGGGCGTCGTGCGCGGGCAGTTCCAGAAGGAGATCCGCCCCGGCGAGGTGCTGAGCACGGTCTTCCGCCTCGACCCCGACGACGCGGCCACGCGCTACATGAGCTACTCCTCGATGGTCATCCCGAGCAACGACGCCTTCGTCTCCGACGGCGACCCGCTGGCGCATCCCGTCTTCGACGGCTCGGGGGACTTCCTCGGCGCGAGCTTCAGCGTGCCCGGCACGGCCGTCCTCGACGCCGGCACCGAGGTCAACGACGAGATCCCGGCCAGCACCGCCTTCTTCGGCCAGACCGTGGACGGCACGGGCACGACCGAGGGCGGCCTGGTCGCCGCGCACCCTGGCTTCCTCGCCGCCGGCATGGGCGGCATCCTGGACGACGCGATGTTCGCGCAGGCGGACTTCACCGCGCCCGGCTACGAGACGCTCGGGGTCGAGCTGCGCGAGCTCGCGGCCCCCGCGCCCGCGGCGGGCGTCGTGACGCTCGTCCAGGGCCCCGGCACGAGCGAGGTGACCTTCGCGGTCAGCGCGCACGGGCTCTCCGGGCCGGCGACCGCGATGCACTTCCACCAGGCCGCGGCCGGCGCGACCGGCCCGGTGGTCGTCACGCTGACCGACTCGATCACGCGCAACGAGGACGGCGAGCTGTTCGCGAGCGACACGGTCGCCGTGGACAGCGACTTCCTCGGCGCGCTCGAGGCCGGGCAGATCTACCTGAACATCCACACCGCGCTGAACCCCGACGGCGAGCTGCGCGGCCAGGTCGAGGCGGTCGAGTAGCGAGCCGCAGGGCTTCGAGCGGGCCCCGGGCGAGCCTCCCTCGGCGAGGGAGCGCTGCGGCCGGGGCCCGCGCCGTTTTCTCCTCATCCAGGAGGATGGCCGAGGACAGCCTCGCAGCGCGAGCAGGGGCTCGACAACCCCTGTCTGCCCGTCAGCGCAGCGTCCGGGCGCGCGCGCTCGCGAAGACCTCGACGGCCGCCGCGCAGAAGGCGTCGAGGTCGTCGGGCTTGCGGCTCGTCACGAGCCGTCCGTCCACGTGCACCGGCTCGTCCACCCAGCGCCCGCCCGCGTTCACGATGTCGGTGCGCAGGCTGGGCCACGAGGTCAGCGTGCGCCCCGACACGACGTCCGCCTCGACCAGCAGCCACGGCCCGTGGCAGATCGCCGCGACGGGCCTGGAGCGGGCGAAGAAGGCGCGCACGAAGGCGACCGCGCGCTGGTCGACCCGCAGCGCGTCGGGGTTCGCCACGCCGCCCGGCAGCAACAGGCCGTCATAGTCCTCGACGCTCGCGTCCTGCAGACGCCGGTCCACGGCGAACAGCTCGCCCCTCTCGCCGTGCTGCACGCCCTGGATCGGATCGGCGTCGAGCGAGACGAGCTGGACCTGCGCGCCCGCCTCGCGCAGCGCCTCCCAGGGTCGGGTCAGCTCGACCTGCTCGAAGCCGTCGGTAGCGAGGAAGACGAGTCTCTGGTGCCTCAACGAAGCTTGCATGGCTCTCGCGGTCCGTAGATGGGGATCCCCTCACCGGCTGGCGCAGGCTCAACTCGCGTGCCGAGAGACGTAGCCCGCGCGCGCGTGCTCTCCGGCGATCCCGAGCGCGGGAAAGCGTCCTCGCTTTGTAGAAAGAAGGGTCCGTCGATGGCGCTCGCCGGTCGGGCCGCGGGCGCGGCCCGCGTCCGCGCACGGTCCTCGCGCGCAGCGCGAGCGTCGGTCCGCTTGTTGCACGTCGTCCTCGCGGTTCGGAGCGCGCTTTCGCCTCGCAGGGAGGAGGACGCGGGCTCCGCATGACACAGAGGACCGACCATGACCCAGCAGAAACCCGACCCGAACAAGGGCAAGGAAGAGCGACCCGAGCGTCAACCCCGCGAGCGCGGCAGCGAGCCGTGGAAGCAGGAGGACGAGGGATCGCGCTCCTCGGAGCCGCGCCGCGAGGGCGAGGACAAGCCCCGCAGCCACTAGTTCGGATGGCGAGCGGGGAGCCGGCTCACTCCCCGCTCTCCGCCCGGCCCGGCGCGAGCGACGGGCCCCGCAGGGACGACGGCGAGCGGCCTCGCCGCGCCCCGACAGGCGATCAAGCGCGCAGCGCGGCGCTCTTCCCGACCCCCGGCTCGCAGATCGCGGCCAGCGTCTCGCCGACGCGGTCGGTCGAGCTCGCGCGCGAGTCGCCGTTCGTGCTGGCGCGCGCGATCTGGGCCAGGCACAGGATTCCGCGCAGGCGGCCCTCGCCGTCCACCACCGGCATGCGGCGGATCTGCGCCTCGCTCATCACGCGCTGGGCGTCGGAGACCTCGTCCTCCGGGCCGCAGGAGAGGACGTCGCGCGCCATCGCGTCGTCGGCCTGGAGCTCCTTCAGGTTCTGGCCCCGGTGGTAGGCGGCCATGCAGATGTCGCGGTCGGTCAGCATCCCGACCACGCGCCGCGTCTCGTCCACGACCGGCAGCGAGCCGCAGTCGTTCTCCCACATCAGGCAGGCGGCGTCGTTCAGCGTCGTCGTCGGCTGCACGCACGCGCATGCCTCGGTCATGATCTTCTGGACCTTCATGGCGGTCAGCTCCTTTGCTCTATGTGCCTTCGGAATCCTCGCGGCGTGGAGCAAGGCGCGTGCC
>CADEGS010000012.1:41425-46118 GCA_902826945.1 uncultured bacterium
GCTCTAGCCGGCCCTCGCGCGCGCCTCGCGCTCGCGGGACGCTGGCTCGCGCCGCGGGCCGCCACGGCGCACGAGCGCCGCGGCCAGCGCCGCGGCGAGGACCAGCGCCAAGCCGACCTGGAGCAGCCGCAGCGCGGCGCGATCGATCGCGCGCTCGCCGCGCGCCGCGGTCTCGTCCAGCGCGCGGCGCAGCGCCGGCAGCTCGCGGTCGAGCTCTGCGAGCAGCGCCTCGAGCCGCGCCGCCCCCTCGCCGATCGCGCGCGCCGCGCTCTCGTACTCGCGCACGTCGAAGGGCCGCGCGGGCGTGCCGGCGGGCTCCTGCGCGTCGCGCGCGTCGAGGCGCGCCACGAAGCCGTCCAGCGCGCCGACCGCCGCGCGCACCTCGGCCGCGCTCGCCCGACCCGCGTCGAGCGCGCCGCGCGACTCTTCCAGCAGGCGCGCGAGCGGCTCCTCCACGCGCCCGAGGTCGGCCACCAGCGCCTCGCGCTCGGCGCGCACGGCCTCGGGCAGGTCGCGCGCGGTCGCGGCGAAGCTCTCGAGGCTCGCCGTCAGCCGATCCGCGTCGTCGAGCGCCCGGCGCACGCCGTCCGATCCCTGCACGCGCAAGAGCCCCACCTCGGCCTCCGCCGCCACCAGGCGCGGCGCCTGGCGCAGGAAGAAGAGCACGCGCTGGCCGAGCTGGCGCGAGCGCTCGATCTCGCGGCGCGCCGGCTCGATGTCCGCCAGCGGGTCGAGCTGCAGCAGGCCCAGGAGCCCGGGCGCGTCCTCTTCCTCGCTCGGCCGTCCCTCGGCCAGGGCGCGGAAGCTCGGAGAGTCGGCGAACGGCTCGTCGGCGAGCGCGGGTCCCTCCTCGAGCCAGCGCGCGAGCACGTCACGCGCGCGCGCGACGTCCGCGTCGTCGAGGTACGTCCCGAGCAGCTCCCAGCCGTCGCCCTCGATCGCCGCGAAGGCGTCGGCCAGCGGGCGCGCGGCCTCGCCCCACACGTCGGGGATCCAGTGGCTCTCCTGGCGGGCGTGGACGGCGGCCGCGAGCACGACCAGGTCGAGCGCGCCGTTCAGCGCGTTCGGACCCGAGGCGAAGCGCGTCGCCCAGCGCACGGCGGCCAGCCGCAGGCGGGCGGCCGCGAGCCGCGCCTCGTCGGACCCCGCCTGCGCCGCGAGCGCGCGCGAGGCCGCGTCCACGCGCACGAGCATGCGCTCCAGCACGCGCGTCAGGTCCTGGTACTGCTGCTCGAGCGGCGGCGCGCTCTCGCGCAGGCCGGGCATGACGGCCTCGGCCACCTTGGCCGGAGCCTCGGCCGCCTTGCGCAGCACGCCGCACGAGGTCGCGACCAGCGCGAGCAGGCCGGCCCGCAGCGGAGCGCCCACGCGAGGGACACGCGCGGGCCCGCGCGGCCGGGATGCGTGCGGAGACTTGTACATTCGGAGCGTCCGTCGATGCGTCGCGGAGGACGGGATGCAGGGCTCGCAAAGCCCTTGCCAGCGCCGGCACGGAATGTGCCCTGCCTCGATCGAGGCCCCCGCGGGAGGCGGGAGCGGAAAGGGAACGGCCGGCATGGGACGCGAGCGCGAGGAGCGAGGGGACGAAGGACGGTGCACGGCGATGCGCGCGCAACGAGCGATCGGCCGGATGCTGGCCGGCGCGGCGCTCGCCCTGTGCGGCGCGTGCGCCGGCACGTCCGAGCTGCGCCCGCAGCTCTCGGAGAGCGCCGTGCGCCTCGAGATGCCGCTCGTGCGCCAGGACGCGCTGTACGACTGCGGCCTGGCCGCGCTGTCGGCCCTGTGCCAGCGCTGGGGCGTCGCGATGCCGGCCGAGCAGCGCGACGCGCTCGCGCGCGAGGCCGACGAGAAGGCCGGGCTGACCGGCGACGACCTGGGCGCGGCCCTCGACGCGCTGGGGCTCGAGGCGTTCCTGTTCGAGGGGGCGCTCGACCGCTCGCCGATCGGTCTCTACCGCCACCTCGACGCCGGACGCCCGCTGCTCGTGATGCTCTCGCCCGACGCGCGGCGCAACCACTACGCGCTCGTGCTCGGCTACGACGAGCCGCACGACACCCTCGTCGTGTTCGACCCGCGCATGGGCGAGGTCGTCGTGCCGCGCGCGTCCTTCGCGCGCGACTGGGAGCGCTGCGGGCGCTTCACGCTGCTCGTCGCGGGCCCGCGCGCGGCGGAGGGAGCGCCGGCCGCGTCCGGCGCGACCGACGCCGGGGCATCCCCGAACACCCGATCCGAAAGGAATCCGAGATGAAGCGTCTGCTCACCAGCTGTGCCTGCACGGCCTCCCTGCTCCTCGCCTCCGCGGCTCCGGCGCACGCGGACGCCCGCCGCCTCTCCGGCGACGAGGTCGCCGCGCTGCGCGCCGGCGCCCGCACGGAGCTCGGCCTCCTGCGCGCCGGCCAGCGCGAGGCGCCGCACGCCTGCGAGGCCGGCCTGCGCGCCAGCCTGCGCGCCGCGGCGAGCGCGCACCCCGAGCTCGCCGCGCTGCGCGCCGGGGCCGGTCCGACGAACAACGAGTGGACCTGGCTCGCGATCGGCGCCGGGATCGTGCTCCTGATCGTCCTGCTCTGAGCGACGCGCGCCCGAGCGACGCGGGGCCCGCCCTCCGGACCGGAGGGCGGGCCCCGCGTCGCAGGCGTCCGGGCCGCTAGGCCTTCTTGCGGCCCTTGCGGCGCGCCTTGCGCTTCGCCGTCTTGCGCGCGCCGGCCTTGCGCCCGCCGCCGCCCGCGAAGTACTTCGTCCCGCGGCGCTGGCCCTCGGTGCGCAGCGAGCCGCCGGCGAGCAGGAGCTGCACGGGCCGCTTCAGCTCCTTCGTCGCGACGCCCATGCCCTTGCCGATCTCTTCCAGCCGCTGGCCGGGGTGCTCGCGCACCCAGGAGAGGAAGGACCCGGAGAGCTGCTCCAGGTCGGCGGAAGAGCGGCGGCCGCGGGTCTTGCGCGTCGCGGCGGGCCGGCCGCGTCGCGCGACCTTGCCCGGCCGGCGCCCGGGGCGGACCGGCGCGGCGACACCCGCGCCGAGCGCCTCGCGGACCGAATCGAGCGCGGAGCGCCGGATGATGTCGGACAGCTCGGCCACGAACGCGTCGACGCGATTGCGTAGCTCGGAATCGATCTCACTGTTTTTCATTGGTTCGTCCCGGGGGGTCATGCGAGCTCGAACGGCAGGAGTACAAATCTCCGAGACGCCGAGCAATGGGCGAAAGGGTCAAAATAGAATCGGCCGTTCGAATCGACTGCTCGTAATCGCCACGTTGCCATGATTCTCGGCCTCCGGCGCCGTCGCGCGAGCGCCGGAACGGGCGCTCTCCGGCGCGTCAGCCCTCGTACGGATCGCAGGAGACACTCCGTCCCCGCGACGCCGACGGAGAGCCCGCGGCCCGCGGCGATGCAGCCCGCGGGGAGATCGCGGCGCCCCCCGCCGCAGGGCTCCCGCGGCTCGTCGGGGCGACGTGGGTAGACTGCGCGCCGGCATGGGGACGGCGCGAGCGCTGAGGGCGACGGTCGTGATCGAGCGCAAGCAGGCGAGCCTGCCCGCGTTCGTCGTCGTCCCGGCGGCGCAGCTCGCCTCCTGGAAGCTCGCGGGCACGACCGTGGTCGAGGCGACGCTCGACGGCGTCGCGCTCGGACGGCGCTCGCTGCGCCGCTGGGACGAGCAGCGCTGGTTCCTCGAGCTGCGCGCCGAGCACCTGCGCGCGCTGGGCAAGCGGCCGGGCGCGCGCGCCGCGCTCGAGCTCCGGCGCGTTGCCGACGAGCTGCCCGCCGAGCTCGAGCGGCTGCTCGCGACCGAGCCCGCCGCGCGCGCCGCCTGGGAGGCGCGCACCGACGCGCAGCGGCGCATGCTGCGCGAGCACGTGCTCGAGGCGAAGGGCGCCGCCACGCGCGAGCGGCGGGCGCGCGGCGCGCTCCTCCCCGCCCCGGCCCCCGCCACCGCGCGCGTGCGCGGCCTGGGCGCCGAGCCGCGCCGCGTGCTCGTGCGCATCGAGGCCGAGCGCCTGCCGGGCAGCCGCTGCGGCGAGCACGCCGAGGTGACGGTGCACCTGGCGCGCAAGGAGCCGCGGCGAGAGGACGTCGTCCCCGGCGACGCGCGCACGGCGCGCTGGGAGACCGAGGTCGCCCTGTCCGAGCGCGACGGCGCGCCCGCCTTCCGCGGCGAGGCGGTGAACGGTCCGCCGCGCGAGCGCTTCCTCTATCTCGTGTGGAGCGGCCGCAGGGGGCACGCGCGGGCGATGTTCCGGCGCGCGAAGCTGCGCCTCGACGCCGTTCCGGCGGACGTGCTCGCGCAGGCGCTGGCGAGCGGCGTCCTGGTCGCACGGCTCGGCCTCACCGCCGCGGACGGCTCGCCGGCGTGCGCCTCGCTACGACCGCCGCTCGTGCGCTGGACGAGCGGCTGAGGGCCGGCGCGGGCATGGGGCAGGCGGCGGCGTGAAGCGGTCGAGGACGCTCGCGCTCACGGCGCTGGCCCTGACGGGCTTCGCCGCGAACTCGCTCCTGTGCCGCGGCGCGCTGCGCCCGCGCGCGATCGACGCCGCGAGCTTCACGCTCGTGCGCGTCGGCTGCGGCGCGCTCGTGCTCGCGCTCCTCGCGCGGGCGCGGCGCGGCGCGGGCGGAGCAGGGCGCGCTGGGAGCTGGCGCGCGGCGCTGGCGCTCTTCGGCTACGCGATCGCGTTCTCGCTCGCCTACCTGCGCCTGTCGGCCG